>DASZXM010000719.1:0-2414 GCA_035546415.1 Pseudonocardiaceae bacterium | reverse complement strand
CGACCTGCGACTTGTCCTCGCTGAACGGTCGACACGCCGAACGCGCCAGGCGACGCCCGCGCGCGTCGTCCGCTCGACGAGAACTCGTCGGGCGCTCGACCGCCTGAGAGGTCGACACGCCGAGGGCGGGCAGCCAGGTTCCGCGCGTGTCGACTACTCCGGGAGGCTCCCGGCTGCCAAAGGCCGCGCCCGGTCACGCTGAACAGTCGACACGCCGACGCGCCAAGCCAGACCCGCGCGTGTCGTCCCCTCGCGGAGAACCCGCCGTGCGTGCCGACGTCCCGGGGAGCCACACAAGCCGCGTTGCCCGGCGTGTCGACCGTTCAGCGAGGACAAGTCGCAGGTCGCCGCAGCCGGGAACCGCCCGGGGCGGTCGACACGCGCGGGATTTGGCTTGGCGCGTCCGCGTGTCGTCTCTTCGGCGAGGCCAGGTAACCGGCCGCGAACCGCCGCGACGGCCGCGAGCCGCCGCGAACCGGTGGGAACCGGTGGAACAGCCGCGAGTTGGCCGAGAGCCGCTGCGAACCCACCGCGAGCGAGTGCGAACGGCCGAGAGCCGGCCGCGAGCAGCCGAGAAAACCGGTGCGAACGGCCACGAACCCGCCGAGAAACGGCCGAGGGCCTGCCGGGAGCTGCCGCGAGCCCGTCGCGAAACGGCCGCGAACCGGCCGATCCGCCGCGAACTGGACCCGAGCCCCGCGAACTGACCCGAGCCCCACCAACTGACCCCGACCCCCAACTCCGGTCCGATCAGTCCGCTCGCCTTCGCTGCACCGTCCGCACCACGAACAGCGTCGACAACAGCAGTGCCACCCCCGCCGCCGTGCCGATCAACGCCACTCGCGCCGGTGTCCAGTTCTTCGCGGCCTCCTGCGGCAGTTGCGCCGGGATCGCCTCGCTACTGACCGCCGGCACGCCTTCCTGCCCGGGCAACGCCGCCGTCAACGCCGCCACCGGGTCCACGATCCCGTACCCGACCTGGTCGTCCCGCTCTCCCGGGCCGCTGGGGTGCTGTGCGGTCGCCTCCAACCGGTAGATCACCTGTCGGGCCGTCAACGTCGGGAACCGCGCCCGGACCAACGCCGCCACACCGGCCACGTAGGGCGCGGCGAAGCTGGTTCCCTGAATCGGCCCCAGCTGGCCGTTGCCGCCGGGTTCCGCGTACAGGTTCGCCAGGCCCTTCCCGCCGACGCCGGGGTCGACCGAGGTGATCGCCTCGCCGGGGGCTGCGATGTTCACCCACGGGCCCCACACCGAGAAGTTCGACACCGCGCCGGTCACCGGGCTGACCGACGCGACGGACAGCAGGTCGTCCGAGTACACCGCTGGTATCTCGATCTCCTGCACCGCGTTGGGGTCGGGGCTGTTGTTCTGTTTGATGCCCGAACACGGGGACGACGACCCGCCCTGCTGGCCGCCTTCCGGCTGCGACGACACGTTGCCCGCCGAGTTGACGACGACCACGTTGTGTTCCACCGCGTAGTGGATCGCCGCCTGGAGTTGTTTCTCCTGCGAGCCGGGCGTGTTCATGTACTGCTCGGCGGCCGCCGCCGGCAGGCACGTGTTCAGGGACATTGTGATGATATTCACACCCAGGCCGACCGCGTGCACGATGGCCTGCGCCAACGTGCCGGGAGTGCCGGCCGTGATGCCGGTGTCCTGGCCGTTCTTGGTCTCGTCGAACTGGTCGCTGGTCTGGCGGATCGCGTAGATCGTCGCGTCGGGGGCCACGCCGGTGAAGCCGAACGGCGTGTTCGACGTGTTGGCCGCGACGATGCCGGCCGTGAGCGTGCCGTGGCCGTCGCAGTCGGCCGTGCCGTCACCCTTCCCGACGTAGTCGCCGCCACCTTTGAGCCTGCCGTGGTCGGTGAGAAACGGGTTGGGGTTGACGCCGGTGTCGATCACCGCGACCTTCACGCCCGCGCCGAGCGAGAACTGTTGCGCCGCCTTGATGTTCAGCATCGTCTGGGCGGCCGGTTCGTCGGGCAGAACCGTGTCGTTCTGGTTCGGCCGGACGCACGCGTTCTTCTGCTGGTAGGTCACGCCGGGCGGGGGGCCGGGTGGCGTGTCCGCCGGCAGGGCCGTCATGTCGACGGGTGGCGGCTCCCATGCCGGTTGGTCGGCGACCGCCGGCACCGGCACAGCCATTGCCACCAGCAGCGTCACCGCCGCCACCCGCACCCCAGCCCGCATCGCCGCCCGCTCCCTGTCGTCCAACGGGAACCGACCCTACGACCTACGACGTGAAGTCAGGCGTTGCGTTCGGCCCGCCTGCGCACCGTGCGCACCACGAACAGCGTGCCCAGCAACAACACCACGCCGGCCGCCGTGCCGATCATCGCCACCCGAACGGGTGTCCAGTCCTTCACCGCGGCCATCGGCAGCACGGGCTTGATCGTCGAGTTCGACACCGC
>DASZXM010000718.1:0-4244 GCA_035546415.1 Pseudonocardiaceae bacterium | reverse complement strand
CACCAGGGTGGCCGCGTCGGACGGGTGAGGGCGGTGTTCGGTGGGCGCGGCGGCGGCTCGTGGGCGCTGGGTGGGGAGCAGGACTCCAGCCCGGGCGAGCCGGGAATTTCCAGGCCGGGCGGCGCTGGGGTCACCTGGCCGGGCGGCGCTGGGGTCACCTGGCCGGGCGGCGCTGGGATCTCCGGCGGCCCGGGCGACTCCGGAACCTCCAGCGCGGACGAGCCCAGGGCCTCCGCCAGCCCGGGCGACTCCAGAACCTCCGGCCCGGACAACCCCAGAACCTCCGGTCCCGACGACTCCGGAACCGCCGGCAGCCCAGTTGGCTCCGCAACCTCCAGCCCGGACAACCCCAGAACCTCCGCCAGCCCAGGCGACTCCAGAACCTCCGGTCCCGACGACTCCAGAACCTCCGGCAATCCAGCTGACTCCAGAACCTCCCGCCCGGACAACCCCAGGGCCTCCGCCAGCCCAGGCGACTCCAGAACCTCCGGACCGGACGACCCGGGAACCTCCGGTCCCGACGACTCCGAAACCTCCAGCAGCCCAGTTGGCTCCACAACCTCCAGCCCGGACAACCCCGGAACCTCGGACCCCGACGACTCCGGAACCGCCGGTCCGGACTCTGCCGCGGTCTCCGAGACGGACACCACATCGGCCGCTCGCGCGACGATCGAGCCGGCCGGAGCCGCGGAATCCGGTTCGGACGACGCCGCGGACGCCGAATCCGGTCGTGCCGCGCGTTCCGGGGCGTGCGGTTTCGCGGTCGGCGAAACGGGTCCTGCCGGACCCTCCCGACCGCGGGATCTCGCGGTCGGCGAAACGGGTTCTGCCGCACCCTCCGGGCCGGGTGGTGTCGCGGCTGCCGGAACGGGTTGCTGTGGTGGCCGGCCTGTTGCTTTCGGGTCGGGTCCGGTGGGGGCGGTCACGTCGTGACCAGGTTTTCGAGTTTTGCGTAGCGGGCATCGCCTATTCCTCCTACGTCGCGTAGTTGACTGATGGAGTCGAAGTGGCCGTGTTGGGTGCGCCAGGTCAGGATTCGGTTGGCCATTGCCGGGCCTACTCCGGGGAGCGTTTCCAACTCCGGTTCGGTGGCCGTGTTCAGGTTCACCTTCACGTTCGGGTCGGTGTTCTTGCCCTTCTGTCCGCCGGGCAGGGCGGGTTCCGGTGCGGGCGGCTCGGGTTGGACCGCTGCCGGGACCGGGATGCCCACGTAGATCTGTTCGCCGTCGGCGAGGCGTCGGGCCAGGTTCAGGGCCGTGTCGTCGGTGTGTGGGAGCAGACCGCCCGCGGCGCGGATGGCGTCGTCGACGCGGGCGCCGTTGGACAGCGTGACCAGGCCCGGGTGCTGGACCTTGCCGACGACGCTGACCACCAGCGTGGACGGCGGTGGTGCGCTGGTGGCCGCCACCGGGGCCGCGCTGATCGCCGGTGGCAGCGCGGGCGGTGGCGCGACCGTGGGTTGGTGGCCGGCGACCACGACCGCCGTGACGATCGCCGCCACGACCACGACCGCCAGCGCGAACAGGCCGAACCTGTGCCTGCCGGCCAGAGTGCGCACGCTCTCCACGCCGCGCGCGCCGCCGGGCAGCCAGCGTTCCACCAGGCGGCCGGCTCTGCCGTCCGCCCAAGGTGGGCTGTCCCCGGTGATGGCCGCCAAGCGGACCCGGGCCTGGAGATCGGTCTCGTTCACGCCATCGACGCTAGGCGCGCGTGATCAAAACTCTCCAGGTTGGACTGTCACCTGTGGACAAACACCGAGCCTGTGGACAACTGATCACGAACTGTCGGGCCGGCGTGTCAGACTGGAGGATTTAGCCCGCCCGGCAACACAACCACGCCGAGCACGCCCATTCCGGTGTGCGCGCCGATCACCGCGCCGACCTCGGACACCAGGCAGCCGTCCGAGTTCGGCAGCTGTTCCTCCAGCCGGGTGGCCAGTTCCGCCGCCCGGTCCGGTGCGCCCAGATGGTGCACCGCGAGGCCGACCGGACCGTCGCCGGCGGCGGCCGCCGTCAGTTCGACCATCCGCGCCGCCGCCCGGCTCGTCGTGCGGACCTTCTCCAGTGGCACGATCTGCCCACCGGACACGTGCAGCAGCGGCTTGACCGCCAGCGCCGACCCGACGAGCGCGGCCGCCGGACCGATCCGGCCGCCGCGGCGCAGGTGCTCCAGGGTCTGCAGGCAGAAGAACGTCCGGGTGCGCGACGCGACGTCCGTGGCCACCCGCTCCGCCTCGGCCGCGCCCCCGCCTGCGGCCGCCGTCGACGCCGCGGCGAGTGCCGCGAAACCGAGGCCCATCGCCGTCGTGCGGGAGTCGACGACCCGGACCACCTCGGCTCCCGCCTTCGCGTTGACCTCCTCGGCCGCCAGCCGCGCCGCCTCCCACGTGCCGGACAGGTCACGGGACAGGTGCACGGACACCACGCCGTCCGCGCCGCCGTCGAGCGCGGCGCGGTAGGCGTCGGCGAGTTCGCCCGGGGTCGGGCGGGACGTGCGGACGGTGCGGCGTTCGTCGAGGGCCTTCGCGAGTTCGGCGGGGCCGAAGTCGACGCCGTCCAGGCCGCCGTCGGCGTCCACCAGCACGTGCAGCGGCACGACGGACACCAGGTGGCGGTCCGCGAAGCCCTCCGGCAGGTACGCGGTCGAGTCGGTGACTACGGCGACGTGCACGGACATCGAGCCTACGTTCCCCATCGCGTCACGTGGCCGAGGCCACACCGGAAAGTCCCGTCGGGCAGACCAGGTCGGCCATCGCCTCGCCGACGGCGGCGTGCGCGGACCACCCCCAGTGCATGCCGTCCGGGTTGCCGTCGCCGCGGAACACGTGGTCCCGGGTGAGCGCGGCGAGGTCCAGCAGGGGCACGGCGCGGCGTTCGCCCCACGCCCGGATCGCGGCCGTCGCCGGCGCCCAGCCGCTGTGCACGTAGCCGTAGGACAGGGCCCGGTGCGTCGCCGGCAGGATGCCGACCGCCGGCAGGTCGGGGCGCAGGGCGCGGATCGCGCCGAGCGTCTCGTCCAGGTAGTGGACGGTCAGCGACGCGGGCAGCGCGACCGGCCGGCCGGCCAGGAGCCGGGACAGGGTCGGCTGGGCGGCCGTGTACGTGTGCCGCGCCCAGCGGCGCAGGCCGTCCGGGCGCAGGTAACGCAAGCCGGTGCGCAGGTAGGTGGGCAGCGGCGAGGGCAGTGAGTCCATGCTGCCCACGGCCAGCACCAGTGCGTCGATGCGCGGTAGGGAGGCCCACACGTTGGGGTCGCCGGCCAGTGCCCACCACGCATCCCGGGCGGTCCAGCCGGCGCGGGCGAACAGCAGCGCCCTGCCGCCCAGCCGATCGGCCATCACGTTCGGCCACAGGCGAGGGTCGTCGGCCGGCATCGGGTCGGTGGGACCGTGGAACGCCAGTGAGTCGCCGAACACCAGCAGCGTCGAGCCGGCCATGGTCAGCCGGTGATGCCGGCGTTGTACGCGCCCAGCCGCCACCTGCCGTCGCCGTTGCGGCGGCGGACGAGGACCGCCCAGTGGCAGTTCGCGGTGCCGGCCAGTTGGGGCCACATCTCGACGGGCAGCCCGAGCAGGCGTGCGGTGAGCGCGTTGATCACGCCGCCGTGCACGCACAGCATCACGGTGTTGTCGAACTCCTCGTCCAGTTCGGCGACGACCTCGCAGGTGCGGTTGGCCACGTCGACCCGGCTCTCACCACCCGGCGGCGCCCACGTGGCGTCACCGCGCCACGTGTCCAGGCCGCCCGGCCAGCCCTGTTCGACCTCGGTGTCGTTGAGGCTCTGCCACTGGCCGAGGTTCGTCTCGCGCAATCGTTTGTCGATGCGCAGCGGCACACCGGACGCGTCGGTGAAGACCGTCGCCGTGTCGGTGGCGCGGCGCAGGTCGGACGTGACCACGACCTCCGGCTCGAACCGGACCAGCGCGGGAACGGCGAACCGGGCCTGGTTCCAGCCGGTCGGCGTCAGCGCGACGTCCAGGTGACCTTGCATGCGGCCCACGGCGTTGTACTCGGTCTCACCGTGCCGCCACAGCACGAGCCGCCTCAGCCCCACGTCGACGTGCCCTCGTCCGCGGTGGCCAGGGCGGCCGGCCCGGGGTCGAACGGGATGCGCGGGCAGTCCTTCCACAGGCGCTCCAGGCCGTAGAAGGCGCGCTCGTCGGCGTGCTGGACGTGCACGACGACATCGACGAAGTCGAGTAGCACCCAACGCCCCTCGCGGGCACCCTCCCTGCGCACCGGCTT
>DASZXM010000717.1:0-3353 GCA_035546415.1 Pseudonocardiaceae bacterium | reverse complement strand
TCGGACGTCTGGTTCGCCACGCACGTCGACATCGCGCGGTACGTGCTGGGCTGACCGCGTCGTTCACGGTCGTTCCGGGTCGTTCAGGCGACCGCGTGCAGTCCGGCGTCCGCGGGCCCGATCGCGAACCTGGTGAACCGGACGTTGAGCCCGGCGCGCTGCGGGGAACAGCAGAACGGCCCGGCCATCGCCGGTGCGCTGGGCGGCAGCGGTGCCAGCCGGACCGTCCGCCACGGCTCCCGCCCGGCGCGCGCCCGCACGGTGAGCGCGTCACCGGACCGGCTCACCCGCACCACCACCGTCCGTCCGGTCCACTCCGGGACCGGGGCCAGGGACCAGTCGGACCGGCCGTCGGTCATCACGGCGCTCAGGTGCGGCACGCCCTCGGTCATCTCGATGCCGGCCTTGAGCCACGTGCGCGGGTCCACCCGGACCATCACGCCCGCCTGGTCGTACATCTCCTCGAACGCGGCGACGAACGCCACCTCGACGGCCGCGTCACCGGGGAACGGCGCGAGCAGCGCGTGGCCGGTGTCGGTCTCGAAGCCGTAGCTCGTGGTGCGCCAGAAATCGCTGTTGCGGGCGGTGGTCACGAGCAGGTCACGGCCGTCGAGCCGCACGCCGGGTGGTTCGTTCAGCCAGACCGCGGTGTCCCACCCGATGTCGCGCATCCAGGCCCCCGAGGAATTGGGTCGCGAAGAACCAGACCGGTGACAAGACTGCAGCACATGCTGGCACGGGATCTGCACGAGGACAATCGCCGGTCGTGGAACTCGGCCACGAGGGCGCACAACAGCCACAAGGGGGACCAGGCCGCGTTCCTCTCCTCCGGTGGCAGCACGCTGTTCGCGGAGGAACTCGACCTGCTCGGCGACGTCGTCGGCCGGCACCTGGTGCACCTGCAGTGCAACGCCGGCCAGGATTCGCTGAGCCTTGCCGCACTGGGCGCCGAGGTGACCGGCGTGGACATCAGCGACGAGGCGATCTCGTTCGCCACCAGGCTGTCCGCCGACTCCGGCATCCCGGCGACGTTCGTGCGCTCGGACCTGTTCGACTGGTTCGACCACGCGGCCACGGCGGGCTCGCGGTTCGACGTGGTGTTCACGTCCTACGGGGCCATCGGTTGGCTGTCCGACCTGGCCGCGTGGGGCAGTGGCATCGCGGGCGTGCTGCGGCCGGGCGGCCGGTTCGTGATGGTCGAGTTCCATCCGATCTGCCACATGTACGACTGGAACTGGCAAGCGGTGGACGACTACTGGATGCGCGGTGGGCAGCACGCGACGTTCGACGACGGCGTCGGCGACTACGTCAAGGCATCGCGGGAGGGCCTGGTGCCGTGGGGCTACCAGGACGGCATGAGCGAGGTGGCCGACCCGCACCCGTGCCACATCTTCTCGTGGGGACTGTCCGACGTCATCGGTGCCCTGCTGGCGGCCGGCCTGTCGATCGAGGTGTTCCGGGAGTACCCGTGGAGCAACGGATGCGTGTGGGGGACCGGGATGCGCGAGCTGCCCGGCCGGCGGTTCCTGCCACCGGCCGAGCTGCCCGCCTTTCCGATGATGTACGGGATCGCGGCGACGCGCGAAGCCGTCTAGTCCACAGTGGATGTCAGCCCAGCACGCCGCTGACGCTCGCGTGGCCCTTGATCAGGTTGCGCGCGATGGTGCGCCGCTGGATCTCGTCCGTGCCCTCGTAGATGCGCAGCAGGCGCAGTTCCCGGTACCAGCGCTCCACCGGAAGTTCCCGCGTGTAGCCCATGCCGCCGTGGATCTGCAGCACGCGGTCGACGATCTCGTTGGCCTTGACGCCGCCGTAGAGCTTCGCCATCGACTGTGCGTGCCGCGAGTCCAGCCCGGCATCCACCTGCCAGGCCGCGTGCAGCACCAGCCAGCGCAGCGCCTCGATCTCCACGCCGGAGTCGGCGATCATCCACTGGATGGCCTGCCGGTTGGCCAGCGGCTCGCCGAACGTGACGCGCGTCTTGGCCTGCTCGATCGCCATGTCCACGAGGCGTTCGCACGCGCCGATGGCCCGCGCCGGCAGCAGGTAGCGGCCTCGGCCGATCCACTGCATCGCCAGCTCGAAACCGCGGCCCACCTCGCCCAGGACGTTCTCCTCGGGCACCCGGACGTTGTCGAACACCAGCGCGGCCGGGCCCCACTCGCCCATGGTCGGGATCGGCTCGGACTTCCAGCCCATGTCCCGGTCGACGAGGAAGCACGTGACGCCGCCGTTGGCGCCCTTCTCCTTGTCCGTCACGGCGAACACCACCGTGAAGTCGGCCTCGTTGCCGCCGGTGATGAACGTCTTCTCGCCACTGATCACCCAGTCCGAGCCGTCCCGCACGGCCGACGTGCGAATGTTGCGCGCGTCGGAGCCCGCGCCCGGCTCGGTGATCGCGAAGCACGAGACGCGTTCGCCCTCGATGGTCGGCAGCAGGTAGCGCCGCTTCTGCTCCTCGTTGGCGTGGAACAGGATGTTGTCCGCGGCGCCGCCGAACCGGAACGGCACGAACGAGCGGCCCAGTTCGGCCTCCAGCAGCGCGGTCATCACGGCCGACAGCCCCATGCCGCCGTACTCCTCGGGCGTCTGCACGCCCCAGAACCCGGCCTCCCGCGCCTTGGCCTGCAGGTCGCGCAGTTCCGCGCGGGTCAGGCCCGGCTCGCCGGCCCGCTCGCGGCGCAGCACGTCGGGTTCCAGCGGCATGATCTCGCGTCGGACGAACGTGCGCACCCAGTCACGTACTTCCTTCTCCTCGGTACTGAGCGTGAAATCCATGCCGTTGCCTCCGTGAACCGAACACTGTTAGTTTGTAAAGTAGTCCCGACATCCGGTAACACGCAAGGGGTGGGTGACGTGGGCCGACCGCGTACGCCGGTGCTGAGCCGGGACCGCATCAACGCCGCAGCACTGCGCATCGTCGACACCGACGGCCTGGACGGCCTGTCCATGCGCAAACTGGCCGCCGAGCTGGGCGTGCGCGCGCCGTCCCTGTACGGCCACGTGGCCAGCAAGGAGGAACTGCTGCACTCGGTGTCCAACGAGGTGATGGCGCAGGTCGACACGAGTGCGTTCGGCTCCGGCGACTGGCGGCTCGGCCTGCGGGTGTGGGCGCGGTCGTACCGCGCGGCCCTGGCCACCCACCCGAACCTGGTGCCGTTCCTGGCGTACGGTCCGGCGCGCCGGGAGGCGTCGCTGAAGGCGGCCGACGCCGTGCACGGCGGCCTGGTCGGCGCCGGCTGGCCGCCCCGGTACGCCACGATGATCGGCGCGTCCACGAAGTACCTGGTGGTCGGCGCCGCGATGGGCTCGTTCTCCCGCGGCTTCGAGGCCGACGTGCAGATCTACCGGGA
>DASZXM010000716.1:0-3393 GCA_035546415.1 Pseudonocardiaceae bacterium | reverse complement strand
CTCACCGCACCGACGACCTTGTCGACCGTGGACGTCACGTCACCCACCGCGGACCGCATGTTCTCCACCAGCTCGCCGGGCTGGCGGATCACCTCGGACACGGCGTCGGCCAGCAGCCGGACCGGGCCGGGTTCGGGCTCCGGCATCCACAGCGGTTGCCCGGTCTCCTCCGCGATCGGCGACACGTCCAGGATGACCTGGCCGATCTCGATCGCGCCGATCCCGTCGATCATCGCGTGGTGCGTCTTCGTGACCAGCGCGAACCGGTTCCGCTGCAAGCCCTCGACCAGGTACACCTCCCAGAGCGGGCGGTGGTGGTCCAGCGGACGGGACATCAACCGGGCCACCAGCTCGGCCAACTGCTCACCGGTACCCGGCTTCGGCAGCGCCGACAGCCGCACGTGGTGGGAGATGTCGAAATCCGTGTCGTCCGTCCACACCGGACGGGCCAGATGGCCGGGCACGTTGCGCACCCGCTGCCGGTACCGGGGCACCAGCGACAGCCGCCGCTCGATCAGCGCGAGCAGCTGCTCGTAGTCGAAGCCGGTGCGGGGCCTGCGGAAGATCGCCACGCCACCGATGTGCATCGGCGTGGTGGCGTCCTCCAGGTACAGCAGCGAAGCGTCGAGTGCCGAGAGGCGGTGGGGCATGGTCCGATACTGGCACACCAGGCACGCCGTGCGATGCTGCGCGGATGCCGGAGATCTCGCCCAAGGATCGGTTCGTCACCGTGTACGGCCGCAAGCCCGTGCTGGAGGTGCTGGCCGACCAGGGCCTGACCGTCGACAAGGTGGTGCTCGCCGACACCGCCCGCGGACCGGCGGCGGCCGAGATCCTGCGCGCCGCCGGCGAGCGGGGCGTGCCCGTGCAGCGGGCCAGCGCGCACCGGGTGAAGGTGTTGGCCGGCAACGGCAAGCAGGACCAGGGCGTACTGGCCGACGTCGTCGCGCCGCGGATGCGACCGCTGTCGGCGGCGCTGTCCGGCCGGGCGCCCAGGACGGTGCTGCTGCTGGACGGCATCACCACGCCGGCGAACGTCGGCATGATCATCCGCACGGCCACGGCGGCCGGGATGGGCGGGATCGTGGTGCCGCGGCGAGGTGTGGCCAGCCTGGACCCGCTGGTGGTGAAGGCGTCGGCGGGTGTGGCGTTCCGGGCGCCGTTGTTGCGCTGCGCCACGGCCGGCGAGGCGGCGGCGGACCTGCGGGCGGCCGGCTACCGGTTGTTCGGCTTGGACGGGCGGGCGTCCCGGACCGTGTTCACCGGCGAGTTCGGCGAGCGGGCCGCGTTCGTGCTGGGCGGTGAGACGTCCGGGGTGAGCGCGGACGTGCGCGGCCACGTGCACCAGTGGCTGAGCATCCCCATGGCCGGCGGCGTCGAGTCGCTGAACGTGGCGAGCGCGGCGGCGGTGCTGTGCTTCGAACTGGTGCGGCGGTCTACTGCGGGAACGCGAAGCCGAACAGGGCGCTGAGTTCGGTCAGGGTGCTGTCCACGGCGGTGTGGTGCACGCCGACCATGCCGGCGCGCACGGCACCGCGCACGTTGGACGCGAGGTCGTCGACGAACACGCACTGCTCGGGCACAAGGCCGATCCGCTCGGCGGTCAGCAGGTAGATCCGCGGGTCGGGCTTGCCGAAGCCGACGTCGCCGGAGAAGACGAGGGTGTCGAACAGCGGCGCCAGTTCGGTCGGCGAGCCGTCGGCGTCGAACAGCGGCGCCAGCTCGGTCGGCAAGCCGTCGGCGTTGGACAGCAGCGCGGTGCGCACGCCCCGCGTCCTGGCGTGCGCGACGGCACTGAGCAGCGGGCGTTCCGTTCCGTCGCCGTCCCCGGGATCGGTCAGCACGCCCCCGAAGTCGACGATCAACCCTCCGAGCACAGGGGAACAGTAGACGGGCCGTCGCCCGATGGGGCGAACTTTGTCGCATTGTGCCGGTTTCGCCGCTCTTACTCCCGAGATCGTCTTGTTCGCGACCGGCCCGCCGGTCGCCCGAGCCAGTCCGGGGAACCGATGTCGTCGTCAGCAGCAGCCGTCCTGTCGCCCAGCCGCCGTACGGTCGTGATCCGACCGTTGGCCGAGCACCGCCGCACCGCGCGGCCGCGGCTGCACCTGGTCGTGGAGTCGCGGCCGGCGTTCGAGTACCAGCCGCCCCAGCCACCGAAGCCGACCGACGTCCAGCGGCTGCTGACCGGTGTGCTGGAGGTCCTGGACGGCCGCCGCCCGGCGGTGCAACTGGCGGACGTGCTGCCGTGCAAGTACCAACGGGCCCTGCTGACGACGGCGTTGGCGGCCGGCCCAGGACCGCGGACGCTGCGCTCGGTCCACCTCAGCCGCACGGCGCTGGACACGATCGACCTGTGCGCGCGGGTGGAGCACTCCGGCCGGTCCCGGGCGATGACCGGCCGGTTGATGGTGCGGCGCGGGAGGTGGGAGTTCACGCTGCTGGCGATGGTGTGAGGACGAGACGGCCCGGCGCGAGGTATCGGCGCTGGCAGGCGGGGTGCGCGCGGCACCGGGCCGGCCCAGGCCGAGCAGGGCGGGGTCGGGCATCCGCGCATGCAAACCTGCGTCCTACGAGCGGCCCGCCCCGCCCCGATCGCGACGACCGGGCCCACCGCTGGTGTGCGGTGGGCCCGGTTGTCGTTGGCCAGTGCGTCAGTGGCGGGGGCGCTTGCGGTCCTGCTTCGCCTTTGCCCGTGCCTGTTCGCGGCGTTCCCGGCGGGTGCCCTGGGAGCGGTCCGCGTCGCCCGCGTTGCGGGACGACTGGACTCCGCCGTCCTCCGCCGGGCCGCTGTAGGTCAGGCGCTGTTGGCCGCCGCCGTTCGGACCGGCCAGGCCCTTGCCGCGCAGCGCCGGCGGGACGTGGCCGTCGACCGGGGCCTGCGGTGGAGGCGGGGGCGGGGCCTGGCGGCCGCGGGGCGGGACTCGGTCGGCCACCTGACCGTTGCCGGCGGGGACGTTCCCGGCCGCGGCGTTGCGGGTCAGGCCCGGGACGTCGCTGGCCGACGGCTGGGCCGCCGGGTCGGGGGCGGGCGCCGGTTCGACCTGGAGGTTGAACAGGAAGCCGACCGACTCCTCCTTCAGCGCGTCCAGCATCGCGTTGAACATGTCGAAGCCCTCGCGCTGGTACTCGACCAGCGGGTCGCGCTGGGCCATCGCCCGCAGGCCGATGCCCTCCTTGAGGTAGTCCATCTCGTAGAGGTGCTCGCGCCACTTGCGGTCCAGGACCGACAGCACGACGCGGCGCTCCAGTTCACGCATCGCACCTTCGCCGACCATGCCCTCGATCTCGCGTTCGCGCTCGGCGTACCGGCTGCGGGCGTCCTCCAGGACCGCCTCCAGCAGGCCTTCCGCCGTGAGGTCCTCGTGGTCCTCGTTCTCGGACAGCGACTGC
>DASZXM010000715.1:0-3635 GCA_035546415.1 Pseudonocardiaceae bacterium | reverse complement strand
GCCGGTGCTCTCCTGTGGGGGGCGGTGATGACGATGACGATGACGGAAGCACGACTGACGGAAGCACGACCCGGATACTGGTCCGCGGCCGAGATCCACCGCATCGTGGACGCCGCGTTCGCCGCACCCCGGTGGGGTGTGCGCTCACCGTGGGTGTTGGAGTTCCGCGGTCGCAGCGTGCAGGTGTACGAGACAGCGGGCGAGGACAGCGACCGGCTACTGGCCTGCGGCGCTGTCGTGACGAACGTGCGCCTGGCGATCCGGACCGAAGGCTGGGCCGTCGCGGTCCGGTTCCGGACCGACCCGGACCGGCCCGACCTGGTCGCCGAGGTGACGGCGGGCGAGCCGCTGTCGCCGACCGTCGCCGAGGCCGACGAGTACGCGGCTGTGCACGGGTTGCGGTCGACGACGGCCGTCGACCACGTCCGCTCGGCGGTCTGGTGCCCCGGCGTGGAGCTGCGAGCCGTCGGCGACGGGGACTTCCTCGTCCTCACCACCGACGACGGTCGCCTGGACCGGGTCCGGGCCGGTGCCGCGGCCCAGTCGGCGGTGCTCGCCGCACGGGCCGCCGCGCTGTCGGTGGACCCGCCGGTCAATCTGCTGCGCCGGCACGAAAGGCGGGCGGCGCTGATCGAACGGCTGACGCTGGCCGGCTTTCCGCAGGTATGGCTGCACACGGGAGCGATGTCATGAACGAGCGCGTCGTGGTTCTCGGCGGGGGAACCGGCGGGACACTGGTGGCCAACCGGCTGCGCCGGGCGGCCGGCGCCCGGCTCGACATCACCGTCGTCGACCAGGACGACGACCACGTCTACCAGCCCGGCCTGCTGTTCGTGCCGTTCGGGCTGGCCGAGCCGTCCGAACTCGTCCGGTCGCGACCACACCAGTTGCGCGCCGGCATCACCTACCGGCGCGGCACGGTCGACCATGTCGACGTCGACGGCGACCAGGTCCACCTGGCCGACGGCACGGTGCAACCCTACGACGTGCTGGTGATCGCCACCGGCGCGACCGTGGTGCCGGAGGAGACCGAGGGCCTGACCGGCCCCGGATGGCAGGAGCGGGTCTTCACGTTCTACACGCTGCCCGGTGCGACGGCGCTACGCGCCGCGCTGGCCCGGTTCGACGGCGGCCGGCTGGTCGTCGGTGTCATGGACCTGCCCATCAAGTGCCCGGTGGCGCCGCTGGAGTTCTGCTTCCTGGCCGACTCGTACTTCCGGGAACGCGGCATCCGCGACCGCGTGCGGCTGACCTACGTGACGCCGCTGGACGGGGCGTTCACCAAGCCCGTCGCGTCCGCCGCGCTGTCCGGCCTGCTGGCGGAGAAGGACATCGAACTGGTGACCGAGTTCACCACCGGTGTGGTGGACGGCGCGGCCGGCCGGCTGGTCTCCTACGACGAGCGTGTGGTCGACTTCGACCTCGCCGTCGTGATCCCACTGCACAGCGGCGCCGACTACGTCGGCAGGTCGCCGGGCCTGGGTGACGAGTTCGGCTTCGTGCCCACCGACCAGCACACGCTGCGGTCCACGGTACGGCCCAACATCTTCGTCATCGGTGACGCGTCCACGGTCCCGGCGTCGAAAGCCGGGTCGGTCGCCCACTTCGAGGGCGACGTGCTCGCCGCCAACGTCATCCGGTTCCTCGACGGGAAGCCGGTGGACACCGGTTTCGACGGGCACACCAACTGCTTCATCGAGAGCGGTCACGGCCGGGCGCTGCTGATCGACTTCAACTACGACACCGAGCCGTTGCCCGGTCGGTTCCCCGGCGGCGTCGGACTGCCGCTGCTGCGGGAGTCGCGGCTCAACCACTGGGGAAAGCTCATGTTCTCGTGGCTGTACTGGCACGTCCTGCTGCCCGGCCGCGACATACCGGGAGTGTCGACGCGGATGCCGTCGGCGGGCAAACGCCCGCCCACGGTGCCGTGAGGAGGAATGCACCATGCCCACCACCACCTACGCCGACACGGCGGTCTCCGTCAACGACGAGGGCTTCTTCACCGAGCCCGACCAGTGGACACCACAGATGGCCGTGGAGATCGCCCACCGGGCCGGCATCGACGAACTGACCGACCGGCACTGGAAGGTGATCGACTTCATGCGGGCGGAGTACGCGGCCAAGGGCACCGGACCGACCGTGCGCGCGCTCGGCAAGACGTCCGGTGTCTCGGTCAAGGAGCTGTACCAGCTGTTCCCCAAGGGCCCGGCCAAGCTGGCCGCGAAGATCGCCGGCATCCCCAAGCCACGCGGCTGCATCTGAACCGGAGGCAAGTCATGACCGACACCACGACGGCCACGATCGAGAAGGTCTCCATCATCGTGTCCAAGGGTTCGCTGGAAGGTGTGTACCCGGCGCTGATCATGGCGAACGGGGCGCGCGCCGAAGGCATCGAGGCCAACCTGTTCTTCACGTTCTTCGGCCTGGACGCCATCCACCGGGCACGGCACGAGCACATCAAGCTCGCGACCGTGGGCAATCCCGGTCTACACCTGGCCACCTGGCTGGGCGGCGTGCCGGGCGTGTCCACCGTGATGACCCGGTATCTGGCGCACAAGATGGACAAGATCGACATCCCACCGATCCCGGAGTTCGTCGAGATGATCGCGGACACCGGTGCCGGTTTGTACGCGTGCCAGGCGTCGGTGGACCTGTTCGGTCTGTCCAGGGACGACTTCATCGAGCAGGTCAAGGGAATCATCACCGTCGGCGAGTTCTACGAGCTGGCCGTCGGCGGCCAGATCATCTTCACGTGAGAGGAGTTCGTGATGGTGTGGGTCATCACCGGTGTCGTCGTCGCGGTGCTGCTGGTGGCACTGTCGGTGCGCGTCGTGAAGCAGTACGAACAGGGTGTCCTGCTGCGGCTGGGCAGGGTGATCGGCGTCCGCAACCCCGGACTCCGCTTCATCATCCCGGTGATCGACGTGATGCGGCGGGTCTCGCTGCGGATCGTCACGATGCCGATCCAGTCGCAGGGCATCATCACCCGGGACAACGTCAGCGTGGACGTGTCGGCCGTCGCGTACTTCCGGGTCGTCGACGCCGTCAAGTCGGTGATCGCGATCGAGAACGTGCACGCGGCCATCAACCAGATCGCGCAGACGACGCTGCGCAAGGTGGTCGGCCAGCACACGCTGGACGAGACACTGTCCGAGACGGACAAGATCAACCTCGACATCCGACGCATCCTCGACGTGACCACCACCGAGTGGGGTGTCGAGGTCACGCTGGTGGAACTGAAGGACATCCAGCTGCCGAACACGATGAAGCGCGCCATGGCCAAGCAGGCCGAGGCCGAGCGGGAGAAGAGAGCCAAGATCATCAACGCCGAGGGCGAGGCTCTGGCGGCCGCGGCGCTGGGCAAGGCGTCGGACACGATGATGGAGCACCCGCTGGCCCTGCAACTGCGCAACCTGCAGAGCATCGTGGAGATCGGCGTCGACAAGAACACGACCGTCGTGTTCCCCGCGCCGTTGATGAGCACCATCGGTGAGCTGGGCGCGTTCCTGACCCGTGAGGCCGAGGCGGCCGCGAAGAACCACGCCGGGAACGGCAGGCCGGTGATCCCGGCCTGACCACGACGCGAAGCCACAGCGGTCGTCGTCCGGAGCGGAGGGAGAAGGACATGGATGCCA
>DASZXM010000714.1:0-3370 GCA_035546415.1 Pseudonocardiaceae bacterium | reverse complement strand
TCAGTGTGACACCCGCGTCGACGTGCCTGCGCAGGTCGGCGCGCAACAGTTCCTCGTCGAACGCGTCGCCTATCTCCTCAGCACCGGGGTGCGTGTGCATGTCGACCAGGCCGGGCAGCAGCCAACCCTCCGCCACCAGATCCGCCCCGGGCACCGGGTCGGTCGTCCACCGGTCGCCGTCGGCATACAGGTCGACGTACTCCCCGTCCGGCAGCGCGTACCCACGAACCCGAAGTGCCATGTCCGGTGAACCTACTCGCGGCGTGGAGCAGGGGAGTCCGTCAGCACGTGCCGACGTTCATCGGATGGTTCGGGTCGTAGTAGGCGTACGGGCTGTCGGTGGTCGGCCCGTCGCCGACCAGTTCGCTGAACGCGGGTGCCAGGTAGCCCTTTTTCGCCTGTTGGCACGCCATCGAGGCGTAGTACGACTTCGCCCCGGCGATCCGCACGCCCTGGCTCGACGGTCGGTACCGGCTGCTGGTGATCACCTCGAAATCCTCCTGGACGTGGTGGATCGCGACGATCTGCCACGTCTGCGTGATCAGGATGCCGGCGCCGGTGGGCGCGAACGGGAACGCGTACACGTAGTTGGTGTGCACCTCGACGTTGCCGGCGGGGTCCAGCGACGCCGACATCGATCCGGCTACCTTCACCGGTACCGGTAGCAGCGGGAAACCCTTGGCCAGCGCGGTGATCGTGCCGTACCCGTCGGGGGCTTTCGCCAACTGCTGTCGTTCGTACGTCCGGCTGTCGGGTGCCAGGAGCGCCAGGTAGGCCGTCGGGTCGTGGTTGATCAGCACCTGCGGGGACAAATGGGCGGTGACGAGGATCTGCTTGACCTTCGTCTCGTCCGCGGTGACCTGCGCCGCCGCGTACGAGCCGACCGCCCGCGGGGCCGGCAGGACGATGCCGGCCGCGCCGTCGGACCAGTGCGCGGCCGGGGTGTTCCCGAACGGGTGTTGCATGTCCAGCGGCGCCGGCCAGTCCGATGTCATCGGCGATGTCGTCGGCGCCGACTCCGAGTTCCGCACGGGAGCCGGGCCGAACGCGGTCGCCGGGTCGGTCGTCCACGGGTGCTGAGCGACCAGGACCGCGCCGATCACCACCACCACGACGATCATGACCGTGCGGGCGCGCACGGTGGGGGACGCGGTCGCCCGCGCCGCGAGCCAGCCCACCGGGCCGCCACGCCTGCCGGCGGGGCGGTTGCCAGCGGGGCTGCCGCGCTTGCCAGCGGGGCGGCGGCGCCTGACGGTGAAGCGGCGGCGCCTGTCGTACTTGCGTGCCGCCTTCCTCGCCTTTCTGGCCCACTCCGGGTCGATCAGGTCCGGGTGGTTCTGGAACAGCCAGTCCGGATCGTCCCGTTTGTCGGGCACGTCTTCCTCCGCGGGTGATCATGGCGTGAACAGCGGGCATCCCTGCATCGCCGGGGCAATTCGGACGTTAGCGGACCGGAGTGATGGTTGTCCTGCCGGTGGGTTCCCGTTCGACTACAACGTGAAGGTCCGACACGAGCGGAGGTCGACATGAAGTACCTGCTGCTGCTCAACACACCCGACGGTGGCGCGCCGGAGGCCGGCACACCGGAGGCGCAACGGCTCTACGAGCGGTACAGCGCGGCGGCGCGGGCGATGGGCGACGGGGTCGTGGTGGAGTGCGTGCCGCTGCACCGGCCGGCGGCGGCCACCACGGTCCGGGTGCGCGACGGCCGGTCCGTGCTCACCGACGGCCCCGCCGCCGAACTGAAGGAGCAGGTCGGCGGGTACGCGGTGCTCGACTGTCCCACCATCGAACAGGCGATCGCGTTCGCCACCCTGCTGCCGGCCGCCGAGGACGGCTCGGTGGAGATCCGGCCGGTGTTCGGGGTGGCCAACTGATCGAGCCGGAGCTGCGGGCGCACTGGTGGGCCGCTGTCGCGCACGTCGCCAGGTCCACCGGTGACCTGGCGACGGCGGAGGACGCCGTCCAGGAGGCGTGCGTCGCCGCGTTGGAGCGGTGGCCGACCGACGGGACGCCCGCCGACCCGAGGTCCTGGCTGATCGGCACGGCGCTGCACAAGGCGTACGACCATCTGCGCCGCGAGGCGCGTCGGCCGGCGAAGGAGGTGGCCGCCGTGCGGGACATGGGCATGCCGTCGGCCGGTGCGGGCGAGACGGCGCCGGAGGACCAGGTGGCGCTGATCTTCCTGTGCTGCCACCCGGCCCTGGACCCGACGACACGTATCGCGCTCACCCTGCGTGCCGTGTGCGGCCTGGACACCACGCAGATCGCCGCCGTGCTGCTCATGCCGGAGCCCGCGGTCGCCAAACGCCTGGTCCGCGCCCGGCGGAAAATCCGGGACGCCGTCATCCCACTGGCCGTGCCGGCGAACGTGCCCGACCGGCTGGACACGGTCCTGCGTGTGGTCTACCTGGTCTTCACCGAGGGCCACCGCGCCAACACCGGCCCGGACCTGGTCCGCGCCGACCTGTGCGACCTGGCCGTCACGCTCGCCCGCACCCTGTCCGCACTGCTGCCCGACGAACCGGAAGCCGCCGGCCTGCTCGCCCTGCTGCTGCTCACCGATGCCCGCCGCGCCGCCCGCACCGACGCGCACGGCAACGTCGTCCTGCTCGAAGACCAGGATCGCTCGCGGTACGACACGGTGGCCGTCGCGGAGGGCGAGGCACTGCTGGAACGCGCGCTGCGACGTGGCCGACCAGGGCCGTACCAGATCCAGGCGGCGATCGCGGCGTGCCACTCGTCGGCACCGACGGCCGCCGACACCGACTGGCGCGAGATCGCCGCCCTGTACGGCGAACTGCTGCGCCACGAACCGAACCCGGTGCACGAGGCGAACCGGGCCGTCGCGGTCGCCATGGCCGAAGGCCCGGCCGCGGGCCTGGTCATCCTGGACTCGGTGGCGCACCACCCGCAGTTGGCGCGCTGGCCGGCGCTGCACATCGCCCGGGCAAACCTGTTGCGGCGGCTCGGCCGGCTCGACGACGCTGAGGCCGCCTACCGGACGGCCCTGGAACTGGACCCGGGACCGGCCGAACGCGCGTTCGTGCACCGGAAGCTGGAGGAACTGTGATCGTGACGGCGCTGACCGAGCGGAGGGCGTTGCAACTGGGCGCTTCCGGGCGGCAGTGGCTGTCCGGTCTGCCGGGGTTGGTCGAGGACCTGTGGGCTCGGTGGTCGTTGACCGTCGTGGAGACGCTGCCCGGAGGGTCGGCCGCGTATGTCGCCCGCGTGCGCACGCCCGATCGGGACGCTGTCCTGAAGATCCCGCTGCCGGGCCAGGACGCGCAGCTGCGCACCATCGCCGACGCGCACGGCGACGGCTACGTCGAACTGCTCGCGCACGACGGTGACGCGATGCTGCTGGAAG
>DASZXM010000713.1:0-7828 GCA_035546415.1 Pseudonocardiaceae bacterium | reverse complement strand
TTCGACGTCGATGCCGCGGGCGGCGACATCGGTGGCGACCAGCACGTCGACCTTGCCGGAGCGGAACGCGCGCAGCGCCTGCTCCCGAGCGCCCTGGCCCAGGTCACCGTGCACGGCCGCCGCGGCGAAACCGCGTTCGGCCAGCTCGTCGGTGATCTTCTGCGCCGTCCTCTTGGTGCGGGCGAAGATCATCGTCAGGCCGCGGCTCTCGGCCTGTAGGACGCGGGCGACAACCTCGATCTTGTCCAGCGCGTGCGCCCGGTAGACGAACTGCGCCGTGCGCTCGTGGATCGCGCTGGCGTCGGTCTCCTCGGCCCGGATATGCGTCGGGCGGTTCAGGAACGTCCTGGCCAGCGTGATGATCGGGCCGGGCATCGTGGCCGAGAACAGCATCGTCTGCCGCTCGTCGGGGACCATCCGCAGGATGCGCTCGACATCGGGCAGGAAGCCCAGGTCGAGCATTTCGTCGGCCTCGTCCAGCACCAGACCGCGGACCTTGCCCAGCACGAGGTGCCGCTGTTCGGCCAGGTCCAGCAGCCGGCCCGGGGTGCCGACGACCAGGTCGACGCCGCTGCGCAGCGCCGCGATCTGCGGCTCGTACGGCCGGCCGCCGTAGATCGGCTCGATGCGCACGCCGAGGTGCTTGCCGGCGTCGGTCAGGTCATGCGTGACCTGCAGGCACAGCTCGCGGGTCGGCACGACGACGAGCGCCTGCGGGGTGCCGTCGCCGGGCAGGGTGAGCCGCTGCAGCAGCGGCACGCCGAAGCCGAGCGTCTTGCCCATACCGGTGCGGGCCTGGCCGATGACGTCCTCGCCGGCCAGTGCCAGCGGCAGCGTCAGCTCCTGGATCGCGAATGTGCGTTCGATCCCGGCACCGGCCAGGGCGCGGACGATCTCGTCGCGAACGCCCAACTCGGCGAAGGTGGGGGAGTCGCCGACTACGGGTGCACCGGCCTGCAGCGGGTGCGACGTGTCCGACGCCGGCAGTCCGGCCTCGCTGTGTTCCAGCGAGACCGCGTCGAGTTCCCCGTCTGTTGAATCCGAACTGATCATTGTCTCCGTGTGACTCGACACGTTCTGGTTGTCGCCTCTCTCATCCAGCACGCACTGTCCTGGACGGGCCGCTCGACCGCATCGTCAGCTGGGTCGTCACACCAGCGACAACGCGGGAGAGACCGGCGAGACGTGCGCGCGCTCTCCACACCGATGGCATCCCTCGATCGGCCACCGTGGTCATCCACCCGGTCCCTGCCGCAGGCAGTCCCTGCCAGCGGGATGCCGAGTTCGGTCCCCAGTCTACCCGGCCGACCCCCGGGAAACCCCCAATCGGTGACCGACACCCCACGCGGTTGACTTTCCAGCCGGGTGCAGTAAACATTTACTTCATGGACAGCCGGTCGAAACTGCTGGCCGCGGCGGCGGAGGAGTTCGCCCTGCACGGGCCGCGGGGCGCGCGGATTCAGGCCGTGGTGGCACGGGCCGGCGTGAACGAGCGGATGATCTACCACCACTTCGGCAGCAAGGACGGGTTGTACCGGGCCGTGCTGGAGGACCAGATCGGCGACTTCGGCAGGGAGTGGAGCGCCCGGCTGGACCAACTGGCCGACCTGCCGCCGAAGGAGGGCATGCGGGCCGCGTTCCGGTCGTTCGCCGAAGGGTTGACCGCCCGTCCGCTGCTCGGGCCGCTGCTCATGCACGAAGGGCTCGGTGGCTGGCGGGTGCGCCCGAGGCTGACGGCTGAGCGGTTGCCCGAGCAACTACGCCGGATGTACCGGCGGGGCCAGGCGGAGGGCATCTTCCGGGCGGCCGTCGACTTCGAGGTGGTGTACGCGGTCGCGTTGGTGTCGCTGGCCACCGCGCCGGTGTTCCGTGGGCTGCTGGACGACCATCCGCACGTGCTCGACCAGACGATCGAACTGCTGCTGGACGGGCTCACCGGGCCCGTGCCGGCCGAACCGGACGAGGGGGAACGATGACGGTACTGGTGGTGGGAGCCGGTCCTACCGGGTTGGCGATGGCCTGCGAACTGGCCCGCAGGAATGTGCCGGTGCGGATCGTGGACAAGTCGCCGGAGTACTTCCGCGGTTCGCGCGGCAAGGGCCTGCAACCACGCACGCTGGAGGTGTTCGACGACCTCGGCGTCGTCGACGAGGCGTTCGCCTGGGGCATCGAGGGCATCCGGTTCCGCAACTACCGGCCGGGCCAGCCGCCGGTGGACACCGATCCGCGGGTCGACCAGGTCCGCACACCGGCCGTGCCCTACCCGAAGAGCGTCGTGATCCCGCAGTGGCGGACCGAGCGCATCCTGCGCGACCGGCTGGCCACGTTCGGCACGCACGTCGAACTGGGCACCGAACTGGTCGGCTTCGAGCAGTCCGCGGACGGCGTCACCGTGACGCTCACCGGTCCGGCCGGCACGGAGCGGGTCGTCGTCGACTATCTCATCGGCTGTGACGGTGGACACAGTGCCGTGCGCAAGGCGTTGGGCATCGAGTTCGCCGGCGAGACGGCCGACACCGCGGCCATGATCATCGCCGACCTGGAGGTCGCCGGCCTGCCGGACGACCGCTGGTACATGTGGATGGGCGAGTCGGGATTCCTGGCGCTGTGCCCGTTCGCGGGCGTGTCGTCATGGCAGGCGCAGGCCGTCGTGCCGGAGCTGCCGGAGCCGTCGCTGGAGGCGTTCCGGCGGATCTTCACCGACGTGGCGGGCCTGCCCGGCGTCGAACTGGCGAACCCGTCGTGGTTGTCGACGTACCGGGTGAACGTGCGGATGGCCGAGCACACGCGGGTCGGCCGGGTGTTCATCGCCGGCGACGCGGCCCACGTGCACTCACCGGCCGGCGGCCTCGGCATGAACACCGGCATCCAGGATGCCTACAACCTCGGTTGGAAGCTCGCCGCCGTGCTGGCCGGCGAAGGCGACTCGCTGCTGGACACCTACGCGGAGGAGCGGGTGCCGGTCGCCGCCTGGACGCTGGGCACCAGCAGTGAGCGGCTGCAGCGCATCGCGGACGGCTTCGCCAAGGGGGAGAACAGGTTCGCCGACGCCGACGGCACCGACGTGCGCCAGTTGGGCATCGGCTACCGGTGGAGCGGCCTGTCCCGCGAGTTCACCGACCGGGACGGCCGGCTGCGCGCCGGCGACCGCGCGCCGGACGCGCCCTGCCTCGACCGCAACGGTGCGAACGTCCGGCTGTTCGACCTGTTCCGCGGCCCGCACTGGACGTTGCTGGGCTTCGGCGCCGGGTCGACCGACGCGATCGGCGAGGCGGCGGCCATCCACCCGGGTGAGGCGTTCCTCGTCGGCCGCGACGTGCTCGACCCGGACGGGCACGCCGCCGACACGTACGGCGTCAGCGGCGACACGCTGGTCCTGGTTCGCCCGGACGGGTACGTCGCCGCGATCGGGGAGCCGGGTGACGTGCGGGCGATGCTCGACCAACCGGGCTGGCGCCATCTCGACCCACGGCAACGCCGCTCGATACGCTCGGCGGTATGAACGACGCTGACCAGCAGGTCGGACCCGTCGGCGCGACACTGACCGACGGCGTGGTGGATTTGTTGGGCGTGCTCGCCTACGGCGAACTGTCCGCCTTCGACCGGCTGGCCGAGGACGCGCGCGCCGCGCCGACGCTGTCCGGCCGGGCCGCGCTGTCCGAGATGGCGGCCGCGGAGATCACCCACTACCGGCTGTTGGAGCAGTACCTCGGCGAGCACGGCGTGCGGGTCGAGGACGCGATGGCGCCGTTCGTGAAGGCGTTCGACGCGTTCCACTCCCTCACCTCGCCCCGCTCGTGGCTGGAGTCGCTGGTCAAGGCGTACGTCGGCGACGGGCTGGCCGCCGAGCTGTACCGCGAGATGGGGTCGTGGCTGGACGAGCCGACGGCCAAACTGGTGCTCACCGTGTTGGCCGACACAGGGCACTCCGCGTTCGCCGAGCGCGAAGTCAAGGCGGCCTGCGCGGAGGACCGGTCGGCCCGCGACCGGCTCACCCTGTGGGGCCGCAGGCTGCTCGGCGAGGCGCTGACCCAGGCGCAATACGTTGTGGCGGAACGGGATGGGCTCGCCGAGCTGATCGTGTCCGGGTCCGGCGACCTGGCCGGTGTCGCGGCGCTGTTCCGTCGGATGCAGCAGAGCCACGGCAAACGGATGACCAGCCTCGGGCTGGGTTGAGCGGCGGGCCGGTCCGGTTCATCGACTAGGCTGATGGAGTTGTCGTTTCGAACTTGGGTGGCCCGGAGGTCAGCGTGGAGGTCAAGATCGGCGTCGCGGACAGCCCGCGGGAGCTCGTGGTGTCGAGCGCGCTGTCTCCGGACGAGATCGAGAAGTTGGTCTCCGACGCGCTGCGCCACGACGAGGGCGTGTTGACGCTGGTGGACGAGAAGGGCCGCCGGATCGTGGTTCCGGTGACGCGCATCGCCTACGTGGACATCGCGCCCGCGGACTCGCGCCGCGTCGGTTTCGTGGCCGGTCACTGAGGTTTCCGACCGGTCGCGCGCAAGCCGTTCACGAGCCGGGTCCGGTCACCGACCGGCCCCTTCGCTCACGCGTCGGTCGGCACCGCGAACGGTGGCGTGCTCACGCCCGTGATCCGGTAGCGGCGCCACGGGTCCGGGTCGGACACTTCGCCCGTCGCCTCGCCGGCCGGCGTGCGCAGCACGGCTGTCCGCTTCCGGCCGCCGACGATCTCGTCGAGTTCCGTGTTCGGCCGCAGCCTGCCGTACCAGTGGTACCGGCCGTCGATCGGCTGGAAATGGCCGCGCACGTCGACATCCACGGCGAGTTCCCGTTCGCCGATCACCAGCGTGGCTTCGCCCTGGTACCCGTCTTCGTCCGTCATCGCTGCTCTCACTCCCCGACGATCAGTCGCAACTGGGAGGCGAACGACACCGGCTTGTGCGGGTCGAGCGTGACGCCGCCCGCACGCAGCACGCCGTCGATCCCGTGCCAGATGAGCATGGTCATGTGGTTGGTCAGCTGTTCGCGGGTCATCTCGTCCGGGTGGTCCAGCCACCACTCGCCCGCGCCCTGCACGAGCCCGACGATGCCGTGCGCCGACGGGCCCGCGATCACCGCGTCGATCCGGAACAGCCGCAGGTAGGCGGCGAACAGTTCGGTCAGCACGGCGGCGATCTTCGACTTGTCCTGGCGTTCCAGGTCGTGCTCGGTCGGGTTCGGCCGCAGCACCAGAAACCGGTACAGCTCGCGGTACTCGTCGATGAACCCGATGTACACGCCGACGGCGCGCCGGATCCGCTCGTAGACCGGGCCGTCCTCGGCCAGGGCCGGCACCATGTCGGCCATCAGGATGTCCGTCGTCCGCTCGCCGACCGCGAGGTACAGATCGGCCTTGTCGGTGAAGTGCCGGTACAGCACGGGTTTCGTGACGCCGGCCGCGGCGGCGATCTCGTCCATGCCGACGTCCGGCCCGTGCGCGCGTACGGCTCGGATCGTCGCCTCGACGAACTCCCCGCGACGGCTCTCCCGGTGCGCCCGCCACCGTTCGCGTCTCGCGTCCGCCACGCGGTCTCCTCTCCGCAGGCTCCCCTTGACAGATCGCACCACGCGTTGGACGCTACCACAAGTAACAGTTACTTGAGGTCACAGATAACTCGGAAGGGGAGCTTGATGAGCCGCGCGCTCGATGTCGCCAAGGCCGCTGACCGGGAGCGAACCGCGGAACGGCTGCTCAAGTCCTCCGCGGACAAGTTCTACGACCCCGACGTCGACATCGACTGGTCGGCGCCGCCCGTCGAGGGCCTGCACTACCAGCCAGAACACCGGATATCCCTGTACGGGACGCCGCTGTGGGACCGGATGTCACCGGAGCAGCGCATCGAGCTGGGCAGGCACGAGATCGCCAGTGTGGCCAGCAACGGGATCTGGTTCGAGGTGATCCTGATGCGGATGCTGCTCAAGGAGGTCTACAAGGGTGACCCGACCTCGAACCACGTGCAGTACGCGCTCACCGAGATCGCCGACGAGTGCCGGCACTCCACGATGTTCGGCAGGGCCATCGCGCACTTCGGCCTACCCGCGTACGGCCCTCGCCCGACGCTGCACCGCCTGGCCAGGGCGTTGCCGATCATCGGCTACGGCCCTGCGCTGTACGGATCGGTGCTGATCGTCGAGGAGATCCTCGACCGTCTGCAGCGGGAAGCGATGGCCGACGACACGGTGCAGCCCCTGATCCGCATGGTGAACCGGATTCACGTGCTGGAGGAGGCGAGGCACGTCACGTTCGCCCGCCAGGAGGTGGCGGCGGGCATGCCGAAACTGACCAAGGCAGAGTTGGCGTACCAGCGGTGGCTGGTCGCGATGGTCGGCTGCCAGGTGACGCACACGCTGGTCAACCCGAAGGTGTACGCGGCGGTCGGCCTGGACCCGAGCGAGGCGCGGCACACGGCGATGCACAACCCGCACTACCAGGAGTCGATCCGATGGGCAGGCGAACGGATCATGGCGTTCCTGTCGGACGCCGGCCTGGTCGGCGCGCCGGGCATGAGCTGGTGGTACCGGTCGCACCTGCTGGCCAAGCGGTGAGGGTCACGCCCTGGGACCCGTCGGTCCAACACCGGTTCGTGACGTCGGACGGGACGGCGTTGTACGTGCACGACACCGGTTCGTCCGCATCATCTTTGTCTGCGTCATCTTTGTCTGCGTCGGCCGGCGTGACGGTCGTGCTGGCTCACGGATGGACGTTGGACCACACGTCGTGGGACCGGGTCGCGACACTGCTGCCCGGCCGGGTGCTGCGCTATGACCACCGAGGCCACGGCGGGTCGGCGCCCGGCGAACCGGCCACGATCGAACGGGCAGCCGACGACCTGGCCGAACTGATCGAGGACCGCGTGCCGACCGGGCCGGTCGTGCTGGTCGGGCACTCGATGGGCGGCATGGCGGCGATGGCACTGGCGGAACGGCACACGGAGCTGTTCGCATCGCGGATCGCCGCGGTGGGCCTGGTGGCGACGTCGTCGGGCGGGCTGTCGGAGCTGACGTTCGGGTTGCCGGCGTGGCTGGCCCGCCGGGTGCGGACGGCGGAGCGACGGATCAACGGCCGGATCGCACGGTCACGGCGGGCGACGCTGGGCGCGCCGCCGGCCGCGGGCCTGCGGTGGCTGCTGTTCGGCGCGGGCGCCCGGAAGGCGGACGTCCTGGCAACGGCCGAACAGGTCGGCCGATGCCACCCGGCGAGCATGGTCGGCTTCCGCGCTTCGCTGAACGAACACGAACGCCGAGTGGCACTCGCCGCGATGCGCGACCTCCCGGTGACGATCCTGGCGGGCGGCGCGGACCGGCTGACACCACCGTCACACGCCCGCGCGATCGCGGACGAACTGCCCAGGGCGCGGTTCGTGACGTACCCGCAGGCCGGGCACATGCTGCCGTACGAACGGGCGGCGGAGGTGGCGGCCCACATCCGCGCCCTGATCGACCAGGCGGCCTGACCCTCGTCTCGGACCGAGCGGGCCGGCACCGCGCTGGCCGGCCTGCTCGGCTCTGCTGAAGACGAGTGCTCGACCGGCCACCACAGGCGCTGGGCCGGGCATCACGGGTGCTGGGCCGGGCAACCGCTCGGCGTGGCTTCCGCTCGGCGTGTCGACCGCTCGGGGAGTGCGGCGGCGGTGGCGCCCGGCGTGTCGTCGGTTCGGCGAGACGACCTGAGCAGTGGGCGGCTCGGGCGTGTCGACTGGTCAGGGAGCTGGCCAGGGGAGGCAGGGCATGGAGCCGCGATCCCGCCGCCGCACCTCGCGGGGGGACGACACGCGGGCCGGGGGGGTTCGGGTGGTTTGGTGGTCGCTCGCTGGGGGGACGACACGCG
>DASZXM010000712.1:0-11070 GCA_035546415.1 Pseudonocardiaceae bacterium | reverse complement strand
TTCGGCCGGGACGCCGGACAGCACGACGCGGAACAGGGTCGTCATCGACATGGCGTTGCCGATGCCGATCACGGCCATGCCCGGCGCGAAGTCGAGCACGCTCACGTGCGGCCACGCCCACACCGTCGCGGCCGCCGTGAGTAGCAGGCCGACACCCTGGATCGCCGCGCCGTAGCCGATGACCCGCGACCCGAACCGGGTCACCAGCCTGCTGCTCAGCAGCGACACCACGAAGAAGCCGACGGCCAGCGGGGTCAGCGCGAGGCCGGCCTGGAACGGGCCGAACCGCAGCGCGTCCTGCAGCGTCACCGCGTAGACGAACATGAATCCGCCGAAGCCGGCGAAGAACGGCACGGCCAGCACCAACCCCTGGCGCATCGACGTCATCCGCATGATCGACGGCGGCAGCAGCGGCACCCTGCCGGCTGCCTCGGCCCGCCGTTCCACCGCCACGAACGCGGCTGCCGCGACCGGCGACAGGGCCAGCAGCACCCACGTCCACACCGGCCAGCCCAGGGCGCCGCCTTCCATCAACGGCACCAGCAGCGCCAGCAGCGTCACGCCGAGCAGCAGCGTGCCCAACCGGTCCACGCCGATCGGGTTGGCCGAGCGCGTCTCCGGCACCGTCCGCCGGGCCAGCGCCAGGCCGACGAGCCCGACCGGCACGTTCACCAGGAAGATCGGCCGCCAGCCGGTTCCGGCGATGTCCGACGACACCAGCAGTCCGCCGAGCAGCTGTCCGACCACGCTGGACAGCCCGCCGACCGCGCCGTAGTAACCCAGCGCCTTCGACCGCCGGGTCCCGGTGGTGGTGGCCTGGATGGTGGACAGCACCTGCGGCAGCATCATCGCCGCCGACGCGCCCTGTGCGACGCGGGCCAGTACCAGGGTCAGTGCCGTGGGTGCGACACCGCAGACCAGGGAAGTGAGCGTGAAGGCGGTCATGCCCGCCAGGAACAGCCTGCGGCGGCCGTAGGAGTCGCCGAGGCGGCCGCCGAGCACGAGCAGCAGCGCGTACCCGATGCCGTAGCCGGCGACGACGAGTTCCAGGGTCGGGGTGGAGGCGTGCAGGTCGACGTCGATGGTGGGCAGCGCGACGTTGACGATGAAGAAGTCGATCATCGGCAGTGCGACGCCGAGCAGGACGGTGAGCAGCCCGGCGCCGGACAGACCGGTGGGTCCGGCGGCGTGCTGTGCCACCCGCTGCCGGGTCGACCGGTGGCGGGCGATGGCCAGGTCCGAAGTCATGCCACCACGATCGGCCTGCCTGGACACTGGTAGCCAGAGTGTGGTTATCCAGGTACCGCGACTACCTGGTACCAGGCACAGGAGCATGGCATGGTGGGTGTATGACCACGTTTCTGCAGCGTGAGCAGGTGGCCGACCAACCGGTCGACCCGGAGCCGGCCAGTACCCGACAGACCGCCGAGGTCCGGCGGCGTGAGCTGGCCGCGTTCCTGCGCAGCAGGCGGGAACGGATCACGCCGGAGCAGATCGGGCTGCCGGTCAGCGGCCGCAGGCGCACGCCCGGCCTGCGGCGCGAGGAGGTCGCGCAGCTCGCCGGCGTGGGCGTCACCTGGTACACGTGGCTGGAGCAGGGCCGCGACATCCACGCGTCCGAGCAGGTGCTCGCCGCGATCGCCGGCACGCTGCTGCTCGACCCGTACGAGCGCGCCCACCTGTACACGCTGGCCGGCCAGCCGGAGCCGCCGATCGCGCGGGCGTGCCGGGCGGTCAGCCCACCGATCCACGTGATGCTGCGGCAGCTGGAACCGATTCCGGCGTCGGTGAGCAACGCGCGGTTCGACATCCTGGCCTACAACCGCACGTACGAGCGGATGGTCGGCGGGCTGGACCACATCCCGCTGGAGGACCGCAACTCGCTGGTCCAGGCGTTCACGTCACCGTCCTGGCGGGCACGCATCGTGGACTGGGACACGAACGCGCCGCGGATGGTCGCGCAGTTCCGCGCGTCGATGGCGCAGCACGTCGCCGAACCGAGCTGGAAGTGCCTCGTCAAGCGGCTGCGGCAGGAGTCGGCGGAGTTCGAGCGGATGTGGCAGCAGCACGAGGTGCGGCCCATGGAGAACTTCACGAAGCGTTACCTGAACCCGGAAGTCGGCATGCTGCTGTTCGACTACACGATCCTGTGGTTCGGCCAGCGCTCGGAGATCAAGCTGACCACGTACACCCCGCACGACGACCAGACGTGGGACAAGGTGCGCACGCTCCAGTCGCGCGTGGAAAGTTGATCTCGACCGGGTGAAAATGTGATCTCAGCCGGATTGCACGATCAAGGATCTTGACCGGAACCGTCCCGGACGGTAAATACGTCCGGTGCTCGATCGGCTTGGCGGGCAGGGTCGGGTGGCTCTGGGTGCGATACTCGGCGCCGCGGTGACGGCGCTGTGTTGCGTCGGCATGTTCACCGCCAAGGACACCCCGCCCGCCACGCCGGAGAACCTGTTGCCGCTGGCGCTGACGAGCGAACCCGCCGTTCAGACGGGTGTCGCCACGCCGGTCGGCGCCGGCCACGCCGCGCCGGCCGCCGCCGTCACGACGGTCGGCACGACCACGACGGTTCAGCCGACGACGACCACCACCACCGCGCGGCCGACCACCACGACGGTCACCACGACGACGCGGGCCACCACCACGGAGCGCCCGACGACGACCGAGCCGCCGCCCACGACCACCACGACGCGCCACCCTTGTTCGTTGCTCTTTTGCTGAACGGTCGGCGTCGACGGTTTGCTGTGCGCATCACTTTCGGCCGCTTGGTGGCTATCTGCGCGACACCCAGGGGTGCTGGGCTGGTCACCGCCCCGCATCTCCCTGGAGGCCAGATGAACGGTTGGAAAAAAACCTGCACACTGACGGCCGTGTTGGCCGCTGCCACCGGCACCGTTCTGGCTGGTACGGCACCGGCGGCGGCCGCCGGTCCGGCGCACGGTCACGGCTCCGCGTGGCTGCCGGCCACCCCGGCGGCGTGGAACCTGGTGGTGGACAGGGACACGACGCCGCCGATGACGGTGACCAGAGGTGTCACCGAGCACTCCGAGACGCTGGACACGGTCAGTGGCCGGCAGCACACCCAGGTGATGGACGTCGACCTGACCGACCCGAACGTGCGGCTCGGCGTCGTCGAGGCCGGGAACGTGCTCACCGACCCGGCCGACGAGACCGTCACGTCGATGGCCGCCCGCACCCACGCCGTCGCCGGCATCAACGGCGACTACTTCGAGATCAACGCCAGCGGCCGGCCGCTGGGCGGTGTCGTCACCGACGGGCAGCTGTTGAAGAGCCCGCGGCCGGGCTACAACGCGCAACTCACCGTGCGGCCCGACGGCAGCATGGTGATCGGCCCCGAGACCTACTCCGGCACGGTGACCGACGGCACCGCCAGCACGCCGCTGACCTCAGTGAACGTCGTCAACGACGTGGCAACCGGCGGTATCACCCGGGTCACGCCCGCGCTCGGCGCCGCCAGCGGCCTGTCCGTCGCGTCCGTGCTGGTCAGCGGCCACCAGGTGGCGAACGGCTTCACCGTGGACAGCGTGCGAACCGGGCTGAAGGCCGTGCCCGCCCTGGCCGCGGGCACCGAGGGCCTGCTCGGCGGCGGCGCGGGCGGGACGTGGCTGACCACGAACGTGCACGTCGGCGACACCCTGTCGATCAGCGAGAAGATCACCCCGGACAACCACCCGCAGCAGCTGATCAGCGGCGCCACCATGCTGGTCAGGGACGGCGCCGTCTACACCGACCCGACCGGCACGCCGCCCTCCGGCGTGAACCCGGAGACGGCCGTCGGCCTGACGAAGGACGGCCGGCACGCGATCATCGTCACCCTGGACGGCCGGGCCGGTGAGTCGACGGCCGTCGGTGTCAGCCCGGCGCAGGTGGCCGGCTACCTGGTCCAACAGGGTGCCTACAGCGGTCTGCTGCTGGACGGCGGCGGTTCCACCGAGATGGTGGCCCGCGAGCCGGGCGACACGGCGACCTCGGTGATGAACACGCCGTCGGACGGCACCGAGCGCCCGGTGGCCAACGGCCTGTTCGTCTACACGACGGCCCGGTCGGCGGGCCCGGCGACGAAGGTCGTCGCGAACGGCGGCAGCCCGGTGACGACCGTGCCCGGCTCGACCGTCCCGGTCCCCGTCTACGCGACGGACGCCGCCGGCAATCCGGCCGCCGTCGCCCCGACGGTGACCGTCGTCCCGCACGACCTGGCCACGTGGTCGGGCGGCAAGCTGACCGTGCACCGCACCGGCGACGGCGTCCTGGTCGCCCGTGACGGCCGCGCGTCGACGACCCAGCCGATCCGGGTGGTCAGCAAGCTCGGCTCGCTGTCCGTGTCACCGGCCGAGCCGGACCTGAACAACGGTGCCACGCAGGCTTTCACGCTGTCCGGCACCACGACCACCGGCCGGTCGGCCCTGGTACCGGGCGCGGCGGCCAGGTGGTCGGTGTCACCGGCGGACCTCGGCACGGTCGACGCCGACGGGGTGTTCACGGCGGCCGCGTCCGGCGGTGGCCTGGCCACGGTGTCGGCGACGGTCGGCGGGCGGACGGCGACCGCGAGCGTGGCCGTCGGGTCGGCCGAGACGGTCGTGAACACGTTGTCCGACACGGAGAACTACAGCCTGCGCAACACCACCGGCGGTGCCGCGGCGATCAGCCTGGCGGCCGGTGACCTGCCGCCCGGCGTGACCGGTCCGGGCGCGCTGAAGATCACCTACAGCATGCCGGCCGGGTCCGGTGTGAAGCAGTTGGTGTTCTGGAACAAGAAGAACGACATCACCATCGGCGCGAACGCCGACGGCGCCGACCCGACGGCGATCGGCCTGTGGGTCAACGGCGACGGCAACGGCCTGACGCTGCACGAGCAGTACATCCAGATCAACGGCCAGGCCACGGCGCTCGCCGAGACGCCGGTGAAATGGAAGGGCTGGCAGTTCTACGTGGCGCAGGTGCCGTCGGGCACGCAGTTCCCGCTCACCATGGACTGGTTCGACTTCCTGACCATCAACCCGAGCACGCCGCTGAGCGGCTCGCTGGAGGTCACCGGTCTCACCGCGATGTACTCGCCGCGGCCGATCGCGCCGCCGCACTACGTCGCGGTGCCGGACAACCCGTCCTGGCTGCGGTACACCGAGGACAACAGCAGCTTCGGCCGGTCCGGCACGACGGTGCTCGCCGGTGACGACGCGCACCTGCTGGCGAACGACCCCGGTTCGGCCAGTGCCGACGTCTTCGCCGCGATCGCGTCCCGGCTGCCCACGCTGCCGGCGCAGGCGACACCGTCGGCGGCGCAGTTCCTGGGCGACATGTCCGACGACGGCGTGTCGGCCGACCTGGACTTCGCGAAGTCGACGATGGGGTCGCTGGGCCTGCCGTACCACGACGCGGTCGGCAACCACGAGATCAGCCAGGGAGCGTTGCCGGAGAACGGGAACTTCACGGCGGACTTCGGCACCACGCACTACGCCTACACCACCGGCCCGGCGAACTGGATCGTCACCGACAGCGCGCACGGCGGCCTGCTGTCGTCCGACCAGTACGGCGTGCCGGCGGAAGCGCAGTACCCGTGGCTGGTGTCCCAGCTGACGGCCGACACGTCGAAGGACGTGGTCGTCGTGACGCACATGCCGGCGTACGACCCGCATCCGGTGGCGAACAGCCAGTTCGCCGACCGGTGGGAGGCCAGGATGTACGTCCGGCTGATCCAGCGCTACCAGCAGACGCACCCGGACAAGCACGTGGTGATGGTGTACGGCCACGCCCGCGGCTTCGCCGAGCAGATCCTGGACCCGCTGGGCAACCCGACGGACACCGCGCACGGCGGCATCCCGCAGCTGACCATCGCCGACCTGGGCATGCCGGCGTACGCGACGTCGGACGAGGGCGGCTTCTACCACTTCGGGCTGCTGCACTTCGACCCGTCGGGTGACATGCGGTACTCGGTGGAACCGGTGTTGTCGGGCATCGTGGTGACGGCGCCGCGGCCGTCGTTGGCGGTCGGCGGCCACGAGCGGTTGGCGGCGACGGGCACCAACGTCGGCGGCGACAACCAGCCGGTGCTGACGTTGCCGATCGCCGACCCGGCATCGCACGTGTGGCGTTCGAGCGACCCGCGGGTGGCGTCCGTGGACGCCCGGACCGGCGCCCTCACGGCCCACCATCCGGGCTCGGTGACGGTGTCGGTGACCAGCGGCGGCATCACGGCGACAGCGACGATCACCGTGACGCGCTGACCTCGATCGGCCGGCGGTGGGCGACCACCGCCGGCCGAGTAGCGCGACGATGCTGGTCCGAAGCGGGGAGAGGAACAGGCACCGTGACATCGATACAGACCCTGGAGGGCGGGTTCGGTGAGACGCTGTATCGGTTGCATCGCAGGAGCGTGAAGACCGACCTGCGGATGGAGCGCGTGCTGACGCATCTCGGCATCACCGACATGTCCGACGACGAGGTCGAAGCGGCGCTCGACGAGCAGTAGGCGCCGGTCCGCGCTGACGTACGCTGGGTCGTGACCATCAGTGTGTTCGACCTGTTCAAGATCGGTATCGGCCCGTCCAGTTCGCACACCGTCGGGCCGATGACAGCCGCGCGGATGTTCGCCGCCGGGTTGAAGCGCGACGGGCTCCTGGAGCGCACCGCCACCGTGCGGGCCGAGCTGTTCGGGTCGCTCGGCGCGACCGGTCACGGGCACGGCAGCGACAGGGCCGTGCTGCTCGGGCTGTGCGGTGCCGACCCGCGCACGGTCGACACCGACACCGTGCCCGACCGGGTGGATCAGATCCGCCGGGACCGCCGGATCGACCTGCTCGGCGAGCACACCGTCGCGTTCGACCCGGACACCGACCTCGTGCTGCACCGCCGCCGGTCACTGCCCGCCCATCCGAACGGCATGATCTTCACCGCGTCCGACGACAGCGGGACCGAACTCGCGGCCCGCACCTACTACTCCGTGGGCGGTGGGTTCGTCGTCGACGAGTCCGCCACCGGCGCCGACCGGATCAAGGTCGACGACACGCCCGTGGCACACCCGTTCGGCACCGGCGCCGAACTGCTCGCCCGGTGCCGGGAGACCGGGCTGCCGGTCAGCGGCGTCATGCTGGCCAACGAGCTGGCCTGGCGGTCCGCCGACGACGTCCGGGCCGGGCTGGGGGAGATCTGGCAGGCGATGCAGGACTGCGTGCGGCGCGGCTGCGAGCACGACGGCACCCTGCCCGGCGGGCTGAAGGTGCGCCGCAGGGCAGCCGAACTGCACGCCAAGCTGACCGGCGAGCACTACGCCACCGACCCGCTGCGCGTGCTGGACTGGGTCAGCCTGTTCGCACTGGCCGTCAACGAGGAGAACGCGTCCGGCGGCCGGGTCGTCACCGCGCCGACCAACGGTGCCGCCGGCATCGTGCCGGCCGTCCTGCACTACTACAGCCGGTTCGTACCCGGCGCCGACGCCGAGGGCGTGGTGCGGTTCCTGCTCACCGCGGGTGCGATCGGTGTGCTGTTCAAGGAGAACGCGTCCATCTCCGGTGCCGAGGTGGGCTGCCAGGGCGAGGTCGGCTCGGCCTGCTCGATGGCCGCCGCGGGGCTGTGCGAGGTGCTCGGCGGCACCCCCGAACAGGTGGAGAACGCCGCCGAGATCGCCATGGAGCACAACCTGGGTCTCACGTGCGACCCGGTCGGCGGCCTGGTGCAGATCCCGTGCATCGAACGCAACGCGCTGGCGTCGATCAAGGCGATCAGCGCCGCCCGGATGGCACTGCGCGGTGACGGGCACCACTTCGTGTCGCTGGACAAGGTCATCAAGACCATGCGGGAGACCGGCGCCGACATGAAGGTCAAGTACAAGGAGACCGCGCGCGGCGGTCTCGCCGTGAACGTCATCGAATGCTGATGGGGGGCCTTGGCGCGCCAGCGGCGCGGGAAGGCCAGGAGCGAAGCGACCTCTTCGCCCAGGGGCTTTGCCCGACCTCGCTGACCAGGCGCGAAGCGACACATCGGCTCGTTGACGTGGCTGTATCGGCCGTCTGCTTAACTGTTCGGCAAGGAGCACAGCGAGGAGTGAACGATGCGGCGAATGCTGACCGGGGACCGACCGACCGGGAAGCTGCACCTGGGCCACTACGTGGGCAGCATCGCCAACCGGATCCGGTTGCAGCAGGAGTACGAGAGCTTCTTCATCATCGCCGACCTGCACATGCTCACCACGAAGAACACCAAGGCGGACATCGAGCAGATCGCCGACAACGCCCGCCACCTGGTGCTGGACTCGCTGGCCGCGGGTATCGATCCGGAGAAGGCCACGTACTACCTCCAGTCCGCCGTGCCCGAGGTCATGGAGCTGAACACGCTGTTCCAGAACCTGGTGACCGTGCCCCGGCTGGAGCGCATCCCGAGCCTGAAGGACATGGCGCGGGACGCCGGCAAGGAGGAGATGCCCTACGGGCTGCTCGGCTACCCGGTGCTGCAGGCAGCCGACATCCTCTGTGTGCGGGCGCACGTGTGCCCGGTCGGCAAGGACAACGCGCCGCACGTCGAGATCACCCGGGAGATCGCCCGCCGGTTCAACTACCTGTACGGCGAGGTCTTCCCGGTCACCGAGCTGATCGAGGCCGACGTGCCCACGCTGGTCGGCACGGACGGCCAGGCGAAGATGAGCAAGAGCATCGGCAACGTGATCTACCTGTCCGACGGGCCGGTCGAGGTGCGCAAGAAGGTCATGGGCATGTACACCGATCCCAAGCGGATCCGGGCCGACATCCCCGGCACCGTCGAGGGCAACCCGGTGTTCAGTTACCACGACGTGTTCAACGACAACAAGGCCGAGGTCGAGGACCTGAAGGAGCGCTACCGCGCCGGCAGTGTCGGTGACGTCGAGGTGAAGGAGAAACTGGCCGCCGCGATCAACCGATTCCTGGAGCCGATGCACGAGCGGCGGGCGAAGTACGAGGAGCAGAAGGGCCTGGTCGACCAGTTGATCGTCGAGGGCACCGCGCGGACCCGCAAGGAGGTCCAGGAGACGGTGTTCGCCGCCCGCAAGGCGATGGGCCTGACGAGCGCGTTCAACTCGATTCGCCGCAAGGCGGAACGGACCGGTCGGCTGACCACTTCGTGATAGGCAATCGCCTGCGGCCGTTACGGTTTCCCATTTCGCCGGGCCGCGGGGAATTCGTTTCGCGGTAGTATTCGCGCCACAGGTGGAGGTGGCGGTGACCGAGCCGGACGAGGGGGGTCGTTTCGCTCCTCCTGCCCACCACGGCCCGCTGCGCTTCGCACTGCTGGGCCAGGTCCGGGTGTGGCGCGACTCGGCCGCCGTGGACGTCGGCACACCGCAGCAGCAGGCCGTGCTGGCGATGCTCGTGCTGCGCGCCGGACATCCTGTCGACCTGGACGAACTGGTCGACGGCGTGTGGGGCGGCGATCCGCCGAGGACGGCCGTCGGCACGGTGCGGACGTACGCGTCCCGGTTGCGCGCCGGCCTCGGTGACACGGTGTTGCGCACGGTCGGCCGCGGTTACCTGCTCGACGTCCCGGCCGGTGCGATCGACGTGTCGGTGTTCGAACGCGACGTGCACGCGGCGCGGATGTCGAAGGCAGCGGGCCACCTGACGAAGGCGGCCGAGCTGTTGCGGTCGGCGCTGGCGCTGTGCAACGGCCGACCACTGTTCGGCGTGCCCGGCCCGTACGCCGACGCGATGCGGGATCGGTTGGCGGAGCGCCGGTTGCAGGTGCTGCACGACCGGGTCGACGTCGACATCGCGCTCGGCCGGCACGAGCAGCTGGTCGGCGAGCTGACCGGACTGTGCGCGGAGTTCCCGCTGCGGGAGGAGTTCCGGGCGCAGCTGATGCTGGTGCTGTACCGGTCCGGCCGGCCGGCCGAGGCGCTGAGCGTGTACGCGGACACCGCGCGGCTGCTGGCCGACGAGCTCGGCGTCGATCCCGGTCCGGAGCTGGCGAAGCTGCACGAGCGCATCCTGCGGCTGGACGACACACTCGTCGAACCGCACGCCGACACCGTCGTACGGCCCGCTCAGCTGCCCGCGGACACGGCGGACTTCACCGGCAGACGGCAGGTGGTCGCCGACCTGACGGCCGTGTTGGGGGAGCGGCGCGGTTCGTCCGTCGTCGTGTCCGCGGTCGCGGGTATCGGCGGCATCGGGAAGACCAGCCTGGCCGTGCACGTCGCGCACGCCGCAGTGGGCGGGTTCCCGGACGGGCAGCTGTACGCGAACCTGCGCGGCGCGCGTGCCGAACCGGCCGAGCCCGCGGTCGTGCTGGCCGGTTTCCTGCGGGCGCTGGGTGTCGCGGACAGCGCCGTGCCGGACGGGGTGGACGAGCGGGCCGCGCTGTACCGGTCGGTGTTGGCCGACCGGCGGGTGCTGGTGGTGCTGGACGACGCGCGGGACGTGCGGCAGGTGCGGCCGCTGCTGCCCGGGTCGGCGTCGTGCGCGGTGATCGTGACCAGCCGGTCCCGGTTGGCCACACTCCCGGCGACCCGGCGGGTGGACCTGGACGTGTTGGAGCCGGACGAGGCCGTCGCGCTGCTGTCCCGGATCGCCGGTGCCGAACGGGTCGCCGCGGAGCACGGTGCGGCGCTGGCGTTGGTGTGCTCGTGCGGGTTGTTGCCGCTGGCGGTGCGGATCGTCGGCGCCCGACTGGCGGCCCGGTCGAGCTGGACGGTGGCGTCGATGGCCTCCCGGCTGGCGTGCGAACGGGACCGGCTGGCCGAGCTGCGGGCCGACGACCTGGATGTCGCCGCGTGCTTCCGGTTGGGGTACGACCAGTTGGACCCCGTCGCGGCGCGGGCGTTCCGGCTGCTGGCCGTGCCGGACGTGCCGGACATCGGACTGCCGGCGGCCGCGGCCGCGCTGGACCTGTCGGAACGCGAAGCCGTTGCCGCGCTGGAACGTCTGGTGGACCTGGCGATGCTGGAGTCGGTCGGCAGCGACCGCTACCGGTACCACGACCTGCTGCGGCTGTTCGCGCGGATGGAGGCCGAGCGACGTGACTCGCCGGCCGACCGCGGTGACGTTCTGGTGCGGCTGCTGGACTTCCAGTTGG
>DASZXM010000711.1:0-1947 GCA_035546415.1 Pseudonocardiaceae bacterium | reverse complement strand
TACCGAACAGTGCTTCCCACGTGTCACAGCCCCACCGGGTTGCCCCGAACAACCCGGAAGGCGCATTCCGCACATGTGGTGCGGAACGCACGGAGGTTACCGGTACCGGGCGGGTGGGCAGCCTGGTCCAATCAAGGGAATTGGCGCTTTCCCGGTGGTGGTGGGTGCCGGGACCGTGCCGTCGTGAGCACAACTGTCGAACCACTGCCGGCCACGCGGCCGACCCGGCCCGTCGACCGGGCGGCACTCGTCGCGATGGCACACCGCTGTACCGACCGGACCCGGCGATCCCGGTTCCTCGCACCGCTGCGCGACTTCCCCGAGCCCTATCTGACGGAGGCGCTGGCCGGCGTACCCGAGCACCTGGCGCTGGCCGTCGAGGTGGACGGGACGGTCGTCGCGCTGGCCAGTTGCCGGACCGTCGACGACGGCGCCGAAGTGGCAGTGCTGGTCGAGGACACCCGCCAGCGGCAGGGCATCGGCGGCGGGTTGCTGGACCTGCTCGTCGCACACGCCGACCGGAACGGCATCCGGACCCTGCGCGCGACGGTGGCCGGCGACCAGCCGTGGGTGGCGCGGCTGCTGCGCCGGTACGGCCCGTGCCGGGCCACCGCGACCTGTGGCGTCATCGACGTCGCCGTGCGGCGGCCATGATGGAGCCGGTCGGATTCGTCGGGCTGGGCGTCATGGGCCAGCCGATGGCGGTCAACCTGGTGCGCGCCGGCACACCGCTGGTCGTGTGGAACCGGCGGCCGGTGCCCGTCGCGGGAGCACGGGTGGCGGCGACCGTCGCTGATCTGCTGCGGGACACCCGGATCGTGATCCTGATGCTGGCCAACGGGCAGGCCATCGACTCGGTCCTGGGTCGCGGCACGCCGGCGTTCGACGCCGTCGCCGGACACACGATCGTCCACATGGGAACGACGGCGCCGGAGTACTCGGCGGGGCTGGCGGCGGACGTCCGCGCGGCTGGTGGCCGGTACGTCGAGGCACCGGTGTCCGGGTCGCGGAAGCCGGCCGAGGCCGGGGAGTTGGTCGGGATGGTCGCCGGTGACCCGGACGCGGTCGACGACGTGCTGCCGTTGCTGGCGCCGATGTGCCACGAGACGGTCCGGTGTGGACCGATTCCCGGGGCGCTGCTGATGAAGCTCGCGGTCAACCTGTTCCTGATCACGATGGTCACCGGCCTGGCCGAGGCGGTGCACTTCGCCGACCGGCACGGGCTGGACCTGGACCGGTTTCTCGCGGTGCTGGACGCCGGTCCGATGAGCAGCAGCGTGTCGCGGGTGAAGGCGCACAAGCTGGTGGACCGGGATTTCGCGGTGCAGGCGTCGATCACGAACGTGCTGGACAACACGCGACTGGTCGCGGCGGCGGCGCGGGAGGGTGGAGTGGCCGCTCCGTTGCTGCACGTCTGCCACGCCCTCTACACCGAGACGGACGCCCTGGGCCACGGCGCCGCGGACATGGCGGCGGTCGTGCACGCGATCGAGGCCCGCACCGGGGTGCTGGCGCGGGGGCCGGGCGACGCGCCGCCACGCGGGGGCTGAGAGCCGCGCCGCGCCGGTTTCACGGCCGGCGCCGTGACGGGCCGGCCGCGAGGTTCGCGCTGTGTGCCTCCCAGGCCACCGCCAAGCGATCGACGGCGAGGGTCAGCAGGTCGAACTGTGCGGCGAAGGACAGGCGCACGCAGTGGTGGTGCCGGCCGTCGACGCACGCGGTGCGGCCCGGCGCGATCACCACGCCGTGTCGGGCAGCGGTGTGTGCGAACGCGTCGACGTTGTCGACCGGTACTTCCACCCACAGCGACAGGCCGGCGGCGGGCCGCGTGATCCGCCAGCCGGGCAGTCCATGGGTGATCAGTCCGATCAGGTGGTCGCGCCTGCACGCGAGGGCGTTGCGATGTGCCGCGAGCCACGGCGCGTCGATCGCGGTGAGCAGGCGGGC
>DASZXM010000710.1:0-3911 GCA_035546415.1 Pseudonocardiaceae bacterium | reverse complement strand
CGATCGTGGACGTCAGCGACGCGGTGTTGGCCAGCAGCGAGTCGATCGTGCCGCCCTCACCCTGGAACACCTGGATGATCTCGTAGGACAGCTGGTTCACGTCGTCCGGCGACAGCGCCTGGAACAGCGGTTTGAAGCCGTTGAACAGCTCGGTCAGGTCCAGCGCCGGCTGAGTGCGGGCCAGCGGGATCGTGCTGCCCGGCCGGAACACGCCCGCCATGCTGCCGGTGCCCTGGGACAGCGCGATGTACCGCTGGCCGACCAGGTTCCGGTACTTGATGGTCGCCGTCACCGACGCAGGCAGTGTCACGTCGCTCTCCACCTGGAAGCCGACGTCCGCCTGCCTGCGGTCGACCACGTTGATCGACGTGACCTCGCCGACCTTCACACCGGCGATGCGCACGTCGTCGCCGACGTTCAGCGACGTGACGTCGGTGAACCGGGCGTTGTACGTGTCCGAGCCGCCGAAGTTGACGTTGGCGATGGTCAGGCCGAGCACCGCCGTCGCCGCGACCGTGATCACCACGAAGATGATCAGCTTGGTCAGCGAACCGCCAATGCTCCTCACTTGATGGTCACCTCCGTGCCACGGAACAGCGGTCCGATCAGCTCACTGGCCCAGTTCGGGAAGTTCTGCGGGGCGACGCCGATGCCCGGGCCCACCAGCTCGGCCAGGAAACCCTGCTCGGCGGCGGAGTTGGGCAGCCCGAGGCCGTTGGTGGCGGCCGCCTGGCCGGACGTGGACTGGGCGTTCGAGCCGGGCAGGACCCCGTCGTTGGACGTCCGCGCGGCCTGCGGGTGCGTCGACCCGTCCTGCATCGGGCCGTCCGGCGGGTACTGCGGGAACGGGTTGGGCGCCGGGTGCTCGTCGTAGCAGCGCGGCCCCCGGTCGTCGGAGTACTTCGGGGTGTCCTGGCCGGCGACGTACTGGCCGCGGTCGACCGTGATCTCCAGCGTGGCGTGCAGGCCGGGTTGGTCGGTGCCCTTGCCGAACGCCTTGTCGATGGTCGGCACCAGCGACGCCATCTGCTTGAGGAAGCACGGGTACTCGGGCGAGTAGCGGGCCAGCAGGTTCAGCGTCGGCAGGCTCGCCGACGACACCTGGATGAGGTTGTTCTTGTTGGCCTGCAGGAAGTTGTCCAGGTTGTCCGACGCCGTCGTCACCGTGGAGTACAGGTTCTGCAGGTTCGTCCGCTCGGCCACGACGGTCTGCGACGTCGTCGTCAGGTCGTCCAGCGCCGTGACGATGCTCGGCGCGGCCTGGTCGTAGACGTCCGACGTGGTGGTCAGCGCGCGCAGGTCGTGCACCAGGGTGGGCAGCTGCGGGTTCACGTCACCGACGTACTGGCCCAGCTGGGCGAGTGTCTTGCCCAGTTCCTGGCCCCTGCCCTGCAGGGCGGTGGAGATCGCGGTGAGCGTGACCGACAGTTTCTGCGGCTGCACCGACTGCAACACCGGCATCAGGTCGTCCAGGACCTTCTCCACCTCGATGCCGGTGGATGTCCGGTCCTGGCCGATCACCGCGCCCGCCGCGATGTGCTGCGAGGACGGGTCGTTCGGGATCTGCAGGTCGACGTAACGCTCACCGAACAGCGTCTTGGGCAGCAGCTGCGCGGTGACGTTGGCCGGGATCTCGTCCACCACGCCCGGCTGCAGCGCCAGGTCCAGGACGGCGCCGTCACCGGTGGTGTTCACCGACTTGACGGTGCCCACGAGCATGCCGCGGACCTTCACGTCCGAGCCCGCGCTCAGCTCGTTGCCGGTGTGATCGGCGTCCAGCCGGATGTTCACCACCGGCGTGAACGCCTGGTTGTAGAACAGCACGGTCACCACGAGGAACGCGGCGACCACGGCGATCAGCAGCAGGCCCATCAGCCTGCGCCGGAGGGTGCTCAGCACGCCAGGGCCTCCTTAACCCGCGATCCGGACAGTGGTGGTCGTGCCCCAGATGGCGAGGCTGAGGAAGAAGTCCAGCAGCGTCACCGTGACGATCGCGGTCCGCACCGCGCGTCCGACGGCAACGCCGACGCCCGCCGGGCCACCGCTGGCCCGGTAGCCGAAGTAGCAGTGCGTCATGATGATCACGACGCTGAACACCAGGATCTTGCCGAACGACCACAGCACGTCCTGCGGTGGCAGGAACAGGTTGAAGTAGTGGTCGTACGTACCGGGCGACTGCCCGTAGAACAGCACGGTGATCTCTCTGGACGCCAGGTAGGACGTCAGCAGGCCGATCACGTACAGCGGGATGACGGCGACGAACCCGGCGATCACCCGCGTGGTGACCAGGTAGGGCAGGCTCGGCACGCCCATCACTTCGAGGGCGTCGACCTCCTCGGAGATCCGCATCGCGCCCAGCTGGGCGGTGAAGCCGGCACCGACGGTCGCCGACAGCGCAAGACCGGCGACCAGCGGGGCGATCTCCCGGGTGTTGAAGTACGCGGAGATGAAGCCGGTGAACGCGGCGGTACCGATCTGGCTCAGCGCGGTGTAGCCCTGGAGGCCGACGACGACGCCGGTGAAGATCGTCATGCCGACCATGACGCCGATGGTGCCGCCGATCACGGCCAGCGCGCCGGAGCCGAAGCTCACCTCGGCCAGCAGCCGCAGGATCTCCTTGACGTACCGGCGCAGCGCTCTGGGGACCCACGCGATCGTCTTGACGTAGAACGACATCTGGTCGCCGAAGCCGTCCAGCGTCTGGAGTGGACGATTGGCGGCCCGCAGGGCGCGCTCGCTCATGGACACCATGGGATCAGCCGATCTTCGACGGAACGAGCTGCAGGTACACGGTCGTGAGCACGAAGTTCACGAAGAACAGCAGCAGGAACGTGATGACGACGGACTGGTTCACGGCCTCGCCGACGCCCTTCGGGCCGGGCGCCGGGTGCAGGCCGCGGTAGGCGGCGACGACGCCGGCGATGAACCCGAAGATCAGTGCCTTGATCTCGCCGATCCACAGGTCCGGCAGCTGGGCCAGCGCGTTGAAGCTGGCCAGGTAGGCGCCCGGGGTGCCGCCCTGCATGATGACGTTGAAGAAGTAGCCGCCCAGCACGCCGACCACCGACACCATGCCGTTGAGCAGCAGGGCGATCAGCATGGCCGCCAGCACCCTGGGCACGACGAGGCGCTGGATCGGCGAGACGCCCAGCACCTCCATCGCGTCGATCTCCTCGCGGATCGTGCGCGCCCCGATGTCCGCGCAGATCGCCGAACCGCCCGCGCCCGCCACCAACAGCGCGGTGACCAACGGGCTGGCCTGCTGGATGATCGCCAGGACGCTGGCCGCGCCGGTGAACGACTGGGCGCCCAACTGCTTGGTCAGCGACCCGAGCTGCAGCGCGATGACAGCACCGAACGGCACCGACACCAGCGCGGTCGGCAGGATCGTGACGCTGGCGATGAACCAGCACTGCTGGATGAACTCACGGGTCTGGAACGGCCGCCGGAAGATGTTCACGGTGACGTCCAGCCCGAGGCCGAACAGCCGTCCGGTCTCCCGGAGCGCGCCGGCCCCAGGGAAGGTGGCCGGAGCCGAACGACTCGTCACAGGTGTCCTTCCCGCATCGGTGCTTGCTGTGCTGCTGTGTTCGAAACGACTGTGTTCGGATTGGCTGTGTTCGGAATGGCTGCCGTGTTCGGAACGATCACTGGGGCAGGCGGCCCTGGAAGCCGGCGGGCGGCTCCTGGTAGTTGCGCGGTGTCGGGCTCGGCCGGCGGCCCAGCGGCGGCATGACGCTGGTCGTTTCGGCGGCGTTGGGCATCGTCGTCGACATCGTGGGGTTCGACATCGTGCTGGTCGACGCCGCGTGGACGGTGCCGACGTTGTAGTGGGCCCGCTCCTGCGGGGTCAGCGACTCGACGATCGCCTGCTGCGCGGGGACGGGGAGCGTGTGCAGGATGCGCATCAC
>DASZXM010000709.1:0-3501 GCA_035546415.1 Pseudonocardiaceae bacterium | reverse complement strand
TGCGACCACGTCCCGCAGCCAGCGCAGGTCGTCCGAGCTGGGCCGGCCCAGGTCCACCATCTCGGTGTTCACCAGTGCCGGGTCCAGGTCCAGGACGTAGCCGATGCCACCGGACATGCCCGCCGCGAGGTTGCGGCCGGTCGGCCCGAGCACCACCGCCCGGCCACCGGTCATGTACTCGAACGCGTGGTCGCCCGCGCCCTCGCACACCGCCGTCACACCGGAGTTGCGCACGCAGAACCGCTCGCCCACCCGGCCGCGCAGGAACAGCTCGCCACCGGTGCCGCCGTAGCCGATCACGTTGCCCGCGATCACCTGGTTCTCCGCCGTGAACCGGGCGTCCGGGTGCGGCCGGACGATGATCCGGCCACCGGACAGGCCCTTGCCGACGTAGTCGTTGGCGTCGCCGATCATGTCCAGCGTGATGCCCGAGGGCAGGAAGGCGCCCAGCGACTGGCCTGCCGAGCCGGTCAGCGTCACGTGGATCGTGTCGTCGGGCAGGCCCTGGCCGCCGTAGCGCCGCGTCACCTCGGCGCCCAGCAGCGTGCCGACCGTCCGGTTCACGTTGCGCACCGGCAGTTCCAGCTTCAGCTTGTGCGCGTCCTCCAGGGCCGCCTCGGCCAGCTGGATCAGCGTACGGTCCAGGGCGTGGTCCAGGCCGTGATCCTGCTCGCGGACCTTGCGCCGCGCCGAACCGTACGGGTTGGCCACCTGCTCGAACACCGGCGTCAGGTCGAGACCGCCGGTCTTCCAGTGCTCGACGGCCCGGTCGACGTCCAGCAGGTCGCTGTGCCCGATGGCGTCGTCCAGTGTGCGGAAGCCCAGTTCGGCGAGCAGCTCGCGGACCTCCTGCGCGACGAACCGGAAGTAGTTCACCACGTGCTCCGCCTGACCGGTGTACCGCTTGCGCAGCACCGGGTTCTGCGTCGCCACGCCCACCGGGCACGTGTCCAGGTGGCAGACCCGCATCATCACGCAGCCGGCCACCACCAGCGGTGCCGTCGCGAAGCCGTACTCCTCCGCGCCCAGCAGCGCCGCGATGATCACGTCCCTACCGGTCTTCATGGCGCCGTCCACCTGGACGGTGATCCGGTCGCGCAGACCGTTGAGCAACAGCGTCTGCTGCGTCTCGGCCAGCCCGATCTCCCACGGCGTGCCGGCGTGCTTGAGCGAGTTCATCGGGGACGCACCGGTGCCGCCGTCGTGGCCGGAGATCAGCACCACGTCCGCGTGCGCCTTGGACACGCCCGCCGCGACGGTGCCCACGCCCAGCTCGCTGACCAGCTTCACGTGCACGCGGGCGTTCTCGTTGGCGTTCTTCAGGTCGTGGATCAGCTGCGCGAGATCCTCGATCGAGTAGATGTCGTGGTGCGGCGGCGGCGAGATCAGGCCGACGCCGGCCGTGGAGTGCCGGGTGCGGGCGATCCACGGGTACACCTTGTAACCGGGCAGCTGGCCACCCTCACCGGGCTTGGCGCCCTGCGCCATCTTGATCTGGATGTCCGTGGAGTTGACCAGGTACTCGCTCGTCACGCCGAACCGGCCGCTGGCCACCTGCTTGATCGCCGAGCGCCGCCGGTCGTCGTAGAGGCGGTCGGAGTCCTCGCCGCCCTCACCCGTGTTGGACCGGCCACCCAGCTGGTTCATCGCGATGGCAAGGGTTTCGTGCGCCTCGGCGGAGATCGAGCCGTACGACATGGCGCCGGTGTTGAACCGGGCCAGGATCGCCTCGACCGGCTCCACCTCGTCCAGCGGCACCGGCGCCCGGCCGGAGTCGCGGAACCCGAACAGGCCGCGCAGCGCGCCGCCCTCGCGGTACAGCCGGTGCACCTCGTCGGTGTAGCGGCGGTAGATGTCCTCCCGGCCGGTCTTGGACGCGTGTTGCAGCAGGAACACCGTCTCCGGCGTGAACAGGTGCAGCTCGCCGTCCCGGCGGTAGGCGTACTCCCCGCCGACGTCCAGGCGCTGGTGCACCCGGTCGGTCGGGTTGTCCGGGTACGCCCTGCGGTGCCGCCGGGCGACCTCCTCGGCCAGCACGTCCAGCCCGACACCGCCCAGCTTCGAGCTCGTGCCGGTGAAGTACTCGTCCAGCAGCGACTGGGACAGCCCGAACGACTCGAACACCTGGGCCGCGGTGTACGCGCCGACCGTCGAGATGCCCATCTTGGACATGATCTTCAGGACGCCCTTGACCAGTGCGGTCACGTAGTTGCGGACGGCCGTGCGCGGGTCGCCGCTGGTGATCGCGCCCTGCGCGAGCAGGTCCTCGATGGTCTCGAACGCCAGGTACGGGTTGACCGCGGCCGCGCCGTAGCCCAGCAGCAGTGCGATGTGGTGCACCTCGCGGGCGTCACCGGTCTCCACGACCAGCGCGACCCGCAGCCGCTCCTTCGTGCGCACCAGGTGGTGGTGCACGGCCGACACCAGCAGCAGCGACGGGATCGGCGCCAGCCGGTGGTCGGAGTCCCGGTCGGACAGCACCAGGGTGCGCGCGCCCGCGGCGATCGCCTCGGACGCCTCGCGGCGCACCCGTTCGATCGCGTGCGCCAGCGCGGCACCGCCGCCGTCCACCTCGTAGAGGCCGGACAGCACGGTGCACGCGAAACCGGGCAGGTCGCCGTCGTCGTTGACGTGGATGAGCTTGGCCAACTCGTCGTTGTCGATCACCGGGTAGGGCAGCTGGATGTGCCGGCACGACGCGGGCCCCGGCTCCAACAGGTTCTGCTCCGGGCCCATGATCCGGGCCACCGAGGTGACGATCTCCTCCCGGATCGCGTCCAACGGCGGGTTCGTCACCTGTGCGAAGTTCTGCTTGAAGTACTCGTAGAGCAGCCGGGACCGCTGCGACAGCACGGCGGGCGGGGTGTCGCTGCCCATCGAGCCGATCGGCTCGGCGCCCTTCTCCGCCATCGGCGTGAGCAGGACGCGCAACTCCTCCTCGGTGTAGCCGAACGTCAGTTGGCGGCGCAGCACCGACTCGTGCGTCTGGACGACGTGCTCGCGCTCGGCCAGGTCGGCCAGTTGCAGCAGCCCGGCGTGCAGCCACTCGTCGTAGGGCAGTTGGCCGGCCAGCGCGCTCTTGACCTCGTCGTCGTCGACGATCCGGCCCTCCTCGGTGTCCACAAGGAACATCCGGCCGGGCTGCAGGCGGCCCTTGGCCACGACCTCGTCGGCCGGCACGTCCAGCACGCCGGACTCGCTGGCCAGCACGACCCGCTCGTCGGAGAGGTACCACCAGCGGGCCGGGCGCAGGCCGTTGCGGTCCAGGACCGCGCCGACGAGCGTGCCGTCGGTGAACGTGACACACGCCGGGCCGTCCCACGGCTCCATCAGGCTCGCGTGGAACTGGTAGAAGGCGCGACGCTTCGGGTCCATCGTGGCGTGGTTCTCCCACGCCTCCGGGATCATCATCAGCACCGCGTGCGGCAGGCTGCGGCCGCCGAGGTGCAGCAGCTCCAGCACCTCGTCGAAGGACGCCGAGTCCGATCCGTTCGGATCGCA
>DASZXM010000708.1:0-5021 GCA_035546415.1 Pseudonocardiaceae bacterium | reverse complement strand
GTCACGGCCGGGCTGGGCGTCTCCTCGACGATCTTCTGGTGCCGGCGCTGGATCGAGCACTCCCGCTCCCCCAACGCCCACACCGTGCCGTGCCGGTCGGCCAACACCTGCACCTCGATGTGCCGCGCGCCGTCCAGCAGCGGCTCACAGAACACCGTGCCGTCACCGAACGCCGACTCGGCCTCCTGCCGGGCCAGCGCCACGGAGTCGGCGAGTTCGGCGCGTGTCCGCACGACCCGCATGCCGCGACCGCCACCGCCCGCGGACGCCTTGACCAGCAACGGCAGGTCGGCTTCGGACACGGTGTCCGGGTCCAGGTCGGGCAGCACCGGCACACCGGCCGCGCGCATGCGTTTCTTCGCGGCGATCTTCGACCCCATGGCCTCGATGGCGTCCGGGTCCGGTCCGACCCACGTGAGCCCGGCGGCCTGCACGGCACGGGCGAAGCCGGCGTTCTCGGACAGGAAGCCGTACCCGGGGTGCACGGCGTCCGCGCCTGCCCGCACGGCGGCGTCGACGACGGCGCCGGCCGACAGGTACGTCTCGGCGGGTGTCGCGCCCGCCAGTGGCACGGCCGTGTCCGCATCGGCGACGAACGGCGTGCCGGCGTCCGGCTCGGAGAACACCGCGACCGGCGAGATGCCCAGTGTGCGGCAGGTACGGAAGACGCGGCGGGCGATCTCGCCCCGGTTGGCCACCAACAGCGTGCGAATCATCGTCATCACATCCGGAAGACGCCGAAGCCGTCGGCGCCGCGGACCGGCACCGTGTGTGCGACCGACAGGCAGAGGCCCAGGACGGTTCTGGTGTCCCGGGGATCGATCACGCCGTCGTCGTAGATCCGCCCGGACAGGTACAGGGCGGCCGACTGCGACTCCACCTGCTCCTCCACCGTCTTGCGCATCTGCGCGTCGAACGCCTCGTCGTAGTCCTGCCCGCGTGCCGCGGCGGCCTGCCGCGCCACGATGGACAGCACGCCGGCCAGCTGGGCGGGTCCCATCACGGCGGACTTGGCGTTGGGCCAGCTGAACAGGAACCGTGGGTCGTAGGCCCGCCCGCACATGCCGTAGTTGCCGGCGCCGTAGGAAGCGCCCATGACGACGGTGAAGTGCGGCACAGTGCTGTTGGACACGGCGTTGATCATCATCGCGCCGTGCTTGATGATGCCGGCCCGCTCGTAGTCCTTGCCGACCATGTAGCCGGTGGTGTTCTGCAGGAACAGCAGCGGGACGTCGCGCTGGTTGGCCAGTTGGATGAACTGCGCGGCCTTCTGCGCCTCCTCGCTGAACAGCACACCGCGCTCGTTGGCCAGGATGCCGATCCGGTAGCCGTGGATGGCCGCCCAGCCGGTGACCAGGCTGTTGCCGTACAACGGTTTGAACTCGTCGAACACCGAACCGTCGACCAGCCGCCCGATCACCTCGCGCGGGTCGAACGGCACCTTCGGGTCGGTGGGCACCAGGCCGAGCAGCTCGTCCGGGTCGAGCACCGGCTCGGCGAAGTCCGGGCGCGGAGCGGGCCCCTGCTTGTGCCAGTTGAGGTTCGCGACGATCCGCCGGCCCAGGCGCAGCGCGTCCAGCTCGTCCTCGGCGAGGTAGTCGGCCAGACCCGACTCGGTGGCGTGCATGTGCGCGCCGCCCAGCGACTCGTCGTCGGACTCCTCACCGGTGGCCATCTTCACCAGCGGCGGCCCGGCGAGGAAGACCTTCGCCCGGTCCCGCACCATCACGGTGTAGTCGGACATCCCGGGCAGGTAGGCGCCACCGGCCGTCGAGTTGCCGAACACCAACGCGATCGTCGGCACCCGCCGCGCGGAAGACCTGGTGAGGTCGCGGAACATCCGGCCGCCCGGGATGAAGATCTCGCCCTGCGAGTTCAGGTCCGCGCCACCGGACTCGACGAGCTGCACGAGCGGCAACTGGTTGGCGGCGGCGATCTCGCTGGCCCGGAAGCTCTTGCGCAGCGTCCACGGGTTGCTGGCACCGCCGCGCACGGTCGGGTCGTTGGCCACCACCAGGCATTCGACGCCTTCGATGACACCGATGCCGACGACGACGCTGGCGCCGACCGGGAACTCGGTGCCCCACGCGGCCAGCGGCGACAGCTCCAGGAACGCGCTGTCCGGGTCGAGCAGCAGCTCGATCCGTTCCCGCGCCAGCAGTTTGCCGCGCTTGTGGTGCCGGTCGACGTACTTCGGGCCACCGCCGGCGAGCGCCTTGGCGTGCTCGGCGTCCAGTTCGGCGAGCCGGTCCAGCATCGCCGACCGGTTCTCCCGGTACGTGTCGGTCGCCGGGTCGAGCGTGCTGCGCAGCGTCGTCATGCGGTGAACCCCCACCGTCGTGCGGCCAGTTCGGCGAGCACTTCCGTCGTGCCGCCGCCGATCCCGAGGACGCGCGAGTCGCGGTAGTGTCGCTCCACTTCGGACTCCCGCAGGTAACCCACGCCACCGTGCAGCTGCACGGCCTCGTCCACGACGAATGAACACGCCGCCACGGCGGCGTTCTTCGCGACGCACACCTGTGCCACCACCTCCTCGCCGGCCGCGACCCGTTCGGCGACCGACCGCACGTACGTGCGGGCCAACTCGATCCGGCTCGCCATGTCGACCAGCTTGTGCCGCACCAACTGCCGGGAGATCAGCGGCCTGCCGAACGTGCTGCGCTGCCGCACCCAGGCCAGCGTCAGGTCCAGGCACCGCTGTGCCGTCGCGTACGCCTGCACGGCCAGCGAGATCCGCTCCACCTGGAACTGCCGCATCAGCAGCGCGAACCCGCCGTTCTCGACGCCGATCAGGTTCGCCACCGGCACGCGGGCGCCCGCGAACGACAGTTCCGCCGTGTCCGAACAGTGCCAGCCCATCTTCGCCAGCTTGCGGCTCTTGACGAACCCGGGCGTGCCGTCCTCGACGACGAGCAGGCTGATGCCCGCGTGCCCCGGCCCGCCGGTGCGCACGGCGGTGGTGACGAAGTCGGCGCGCCACGCGGACGTGATGAACGTCTTCGCGCCGTCGACGACGTAGTGGTCGCCGTCCCGGGTCGCCCGCGTGGTCAGGTTGGCGACGTCGGACCCGCCGTCCGGTTCGGTGACGGCCAGCGACCCGATCAGCGCGCCGGCCAGCGTCGGACGGACGAACCGGTCGATCAGGTCCGGGTTGCCGGCGTCCACGATGTGCGGCAGCGCGATGCCGTGCGTCATCAGGCCCGCGACCAGCCCGGACGAACCGCCTGCCTGGATCAGCTCCTCGGTCGTGACGACCGAGTCGAGCAGGTCACCGCCGGAGCCACCGACCGACTCCGGGAACCCGATGCCCAGCAGACCGATCGTGGCGGCCAGTTTGTGCAGGTCACGCGGCAGTTCGCCGGCGTCCTCCCACTCGGCCAGGTGCGGCACGACGTCCCGTTGGACGAACCGCCGCACGGTCGCCCGCAGATCCCGCCGCTCGGGTGTGTCGAACGGATCGGTCACAGCAACGCCTCCGGCACGTCGACGACCCGGGACCGCAGCCACTCCCCCAGCGCCTTGGCCTGCGGGTCGAACCGCGTCGACGCGGCGACGCCCTCGCCGAGCAACCCGTGCAGCACGAAGTTGACGGCACGCAGGTTCGGCAGCGGGTGCCGTTCGATGTCCAGCCCGCGGGCTTCCGGCAGCAGTTCGCACAACCGCTCGGTGGTCAACTCGTGGATCAGCCACCGGTAGCCGTCGTCGCTGCGCGCCCACACACCGAGGTTCGCGTCGCCGCCCTTGTCCCCGGACCGCGCACCGATCACGGTGCCCAGCGGCACCCGCCGGACCGGCCCGCCGACCGGTTCGGGCACAACGCTGTCCGCCAACGGGATCGCCTGCACGCCCGCCGGGTGCGGCGGGATGTCGACCCGCTCGCCGCCGGGCAGCACGGCGACGTGCGGCACGGTGGTCACCGGCACGAACTCCGGCCGGTACACGCCGACCGGGGACGCGTCGGCGGGCGGCGCGGTGAGCGTGAACCCGGGGTAGGACGCCAACCCCAGCTCCACACACGACCGGGAGAAACCCTTGGCGCGCTTGGCATCCGGCGTGCGGATCGCCACGTGCAGCAGCGCGCTGGCCGTCTCTTCGGTGTCGGCGTCGGCGTGGTCGGTGCGGGCGAGCGTCCAGGTGACGCCGTCCTCGCCGACCTCGGCGGCCAGCTGCGCGCGGACCAGGTCGGCCTTGGCCTCGATGTCCGGCGCGCACAGCACGAACGTGGCGCCGTTGCGAAAACCGGCCAGCGTGTTCAGGCACACCTTGGCGGTGTCCGGCGGCGCTTCCCCGCGCACACCGCTGATCCGCACCCGGTCCGCACCGTCGCCGGTGAGCGTGATCGTGTCGAACCGGCTGGTCACGTCCGGCCCGAGGTACCGCGGCCCGCCGATCTCGTAGAGCAGTTGCGCGGTCACGGTCTCCACGGTGACCGCACCGCCGGTACCGGGATGCTTGGTGATCACGGCGGAACCATCGGCGTCGATCTCGGCGATCGGGAAGCCGGGCCGGCCCATGTCGGGCAGCTCGGTGAAGAAGCTGTAGTTGCCCCCGGTGGCCTGCGCGCCGCATTCGATGACGTGCCCGGCGACGGTGGCACCGGCCAGCGCGTCGTGGTCGGTCCGCGACCAGCCGAAGTGCGCGGCGGCCGGCCCGACCACGAGGGACGCGTCGGTGACCCGTCCGGTGACGACGACGTCCGCCCCGGCCTTGAGGCATTCGGCGATGCCCCACCCGCCGAGGTAGGCGTTGGCGGTGAGCGCACCGGACAGGCCGAGCTCGTCGGCGCGCGGCAACAGGTCGTCACCTTCGACGTGCGCGACCCGCACGGCGAGCCCGAGCCGGTCGGCCAGCTCGGACACGGCGGCGGCGAGCCCGGCGGGGTTGAGCCCACCGGCGTTGCTGACGATCCGCACCCCACGCTCCAATGCGAGCCCGAGGCACTCCTCCAGCTGCCGCAGGAACGTCCGGGCGTAACCGGCGGTGGGGTCGGCCATACGCTGGCGGCCGAGGATGAGCATGGT
>DASZXM010000707.1:0-9062 GCA_035546415.1 Pseudonocardiaceae bacterium | reverse complement strand
CGATGTCGACTGAACTGTCCGTGGTCGCCCGCACCTTTCGGGGTGCGGGCGACCCGCGTGTCCCACGGAGAGTAACGACGTGCGTCACTCGGATGGGCTAACGTGACGAGGTGCGGTTCCAGCTGGAAATGAGACCGGCCGGCGGCGAGGGGCCGCCGGTCACGATCTCCTACCGGCCCCGCCGCATGGCCCGCATCGTGACCGCGATGCGCGGGCTGGCGATGGTGGTGGACGGCGGCCCGCCACCCAAGTTCCCGCTGTGGGCGGTCTTCGGGGTCTCCGACTTCGACACGGCGGGCCGACCGGTCGGCGGCAGAGCGAAAGAATACGAAACGGAACTGGAACGCATTCTCAGCTGGCACGGCGACACCGATCTGGACGGCATCCCGATCCACAAGCTCAGCACCAACCTGGGCTGGCACGTCACGGCCGGCGAATGCCGGGCGGCGATCCGCCATTTCGAATACTGGCTGGAAACCGGCGAGCAGGCCCCGCCGGTGTTCGGCGGCAAACTCATCCCGTTCCTGCGCGCGTCGACCCAACGGGACGGCTTCGAAGTGCACTGACGCGAGCCGGGCAGCGGGGTGGTCGACCGCGGCCGAAACCGCCCCGCTGCCGCGGTGTCACGCCACCAGCAGTGGCAGCGAATTCACGCCCAGCATCACGGCCGGGTTCTTCAGCACCGCAGGTGACTCCGGATCCGCCCGCAGTGCCGGGAACCGTTCCAGCAGAATCTCCAGGGCCACCCGGGCTTCCAGGCGGGCCAGTCGCGCGCCGATGCAGAAATGGATTCCGTGCCCGAACGCCACGAACCCGGCCGTGTCCCGGTGGATGTCGAACCGGTCCGGGTCGGGGAACTTCTTCGGGTCCCGGTTCGCCGACGCCAGCCACGGGATCACCATGCGGCCCGCCGGGATCGTCCGGCCGCCGATCCGCGCGTCCGTCGTCGACACCCGGCCCAGCCGCGGGAACGGTGACCGGTACCGCAACACCTCGTCGATGGCCCGGACCAGCAGTGCCGGATCGGCCCGCAGTTCCGCCATCGCGTCGGGGTGTTCCAGGAAGCAGTGGACCGAGTTGCCCAGTGTCGCCGTCGTGGTCACGTGCCCGGCCAGCAGCAGCGTGGCCGCGAACCCGACGATCTCCGCGTCGGTCAACCGCTCCCCGTCGGCCTCGGCGGACACCAGCATGCTGATCAGGTCGTCACCCGGATTCGACCGCCGGGCACGGATCTGTGCCAGCAGGTACTCGTTCATCTCCGCGAGCACCGGAGCCATCGACTCGAACAGCTCGGCCATCTCCTGCTCGTCCGGCATCGACCCGGACTTCGGCGCCGCGGCGTCCCCCAACAACACCTCGGCCCACCGCCGGAACGTCGGCTGGTCGGCCACCGGCACTCCGAGCAGCTGCGCGATCACGATGATCGGCAGCGGGTACGACAACGCGTCGACCAACTCCAGCCGGCCGTCGGCCACCCCGGCGTCCAACAACTCGTGGGTGACGGCGGCGATCCGCGGCTCCAGCGCGTCGACCAGCCTCGGCGTGAAGGCCTTCACCACCAGGCCGCGCATCGACCGGTGCTTCGGCGGGTCCATGTTGACGACGTTGCCCTTGGCGAACGGCTCCATCTCCGGCCGGTCGGGCACGAAACGGGTCGTGTCCGACGAGAACGTCGCCGCGTCGGACAGCGCCGCCGTCACGTCCGCGTGCGTGAACAGGTGCCAGGCACCGTTCTCGTCCTCGTGCACCGGGTCGGTTTCGCGCATCGACGTCAACCACTCGAAAAACGGGTCGGACATGATCACCCCTCCGTCCCGGCCGTCCCGTGGATCGTGTCCACGGACAGCCGATACATCCGCTCGAACTTGTCGATGACCAGCGGGGCGGCTGCCGCCAGCGCGGCACCGTCCGGTTCCCCCTCCGGTTCCAGCGCGGCCCGCAGCAGGTGCGCCACGGTCGCCGTCTTGTCCGCCATGGGCAGGTCCAGCACGGCAGGCGGCAGCCACGGTTCGATCAGCGCGAACCCGCCACCGACGACCTCGATCACGTACAGCTGGGCCGTGGTGTCCATGTCCGTGCGCACCAGGCCGAACGACCGCAGCACCTCCAGGTACTCGCGGTTGATCCGCATGGTGGCCGCCGAGTTGGCCGGGCCACCCTGCTCGACCAGCTTTCCCAGGACGTCGACGTCCTTCGTGATCATCGCCGCCAGCAGCGGGCGGGACATGCTGCGCTCCAGCAGCCACGGGATCGACCGGTGCGGCAGGATCTGCGCCGGATCGGCGCGTATCCGGTCCAGGTGCTCACCGAACAGGTCGATCGTCTCCCGCGTGAGCAGCGCCCAGAACAGCTCCTCCCGCGTCCTCCAGTGCAGGTAGACCGTGCCCTTGCCGATGCCGGCCCGGGAGGCGATGTCCTCGATCGTCACCCTGCGGTAGCCGTGCCGCAGCACCAGCTCGGCGGCCGCGTCCAGGATGCGATCCGCCCGCTCTGACCGCTGAACGTTGACCACATGTGAAACCTGGTCATCAGTCACGGCATGACTGTACCGCCGAGCCGCTCGGGAAGGGAAGAATCAGACGAACTCGGCCGTGGAGCCGCTCAGCGGCATCGCCGGCAGGCCGAGCTTGCGGTGGTCCCAGGACCGGACGCGCGCGGGCACCACGCGCACGACGATGCGCTTGTGCATCATCTGCTCGACCAGCGGTCGCTGCTCGTCGGTGTAGGGGCCGGTGTACCGCTCCCACACGTTGACACCCACCCGCAGGATGTCGTCCGGGTCCTCCGAGATCACCGCCCGGCCCTCGACGGACACGCCGCGCAGCACGTCGTACGTGGTGCCGTCCTCGATCAGGCACGTGACGGTGTCGTTGCGGCGCAGGTTGACGACCTTCTGCGACTTCGCCTTGGTCTCGAACCAGATCTCGCCGTCCAGCACGGCGTACCACATGGCCACCAGGTGCGGCGTGCCGTTCGGGCCGATCGTGGCGAACGTGGCCGTGCGGCTGCGCTCGACGAACTCCGCGATCTCGTCCGGGGTCATCCTGATCCGCGCCCGCTGGTTCACGCCCATTCGATCACGATAACGAACCGCCGACGATGCCGGCCAGACGTCGGCCGCCCGGGGCGCCGTCCAGCAGATCGGTCTTGGCCAGCGCGGCGCGCACGGCGTCCAGCACCGGCGGGATGCGCACTCCCCCGCCGACCGCGTTGCCCGCGCCGACCGGTGGCGTGCCGTCCCCGGTGTTCACGACGACCACCCGTTCGCCTGCCCGGATCAGTCCACCGGTCACCAGGCCGGGCAGGGCCGCGACCGCCGTCGCGCTGGACGGTTCGGCCCGGATGCCCTCCAGGCGACCGACGGTCCGCACCGCCGCGAGGATCTCCTTGTCCGGCACGGTGACCACGGCGCCGCCGGTCTCCCGCACCGCCGCCACGGCACGCGCGCCGTCCAGCGGGAAGCCCACCGCGATCCCACCGGCAACGGTGTCCGCGGGCGCTGCCGTGATGTCGGTGGCGCCGGACGCCCACGCCCGGTACACCGCGGGCGCGCCGTCGGCCTGCACGGCGATCAGCCGCGGCACGTGGTCGATCCAGCCCAGCCGGTGGGCGTCCCGCAGGCCCTGGTGGACGCCCACCAGGATGTTGCCGTCGCCGACCGGCGCCACGACGACGTCCGGCGACTGCCCGGCCAACTGCTCGGCGATCTCCAGCCCGGCCGTCTTCTTCCCTTGTGTCGTATAGGGATTGATGGCCGTCGTGCGGCAGTACCAGCCCCACTCGTCGCACGCGGCCAGGCTCAGCCGGACCGCCGTGTCGTAGTCGCCGTCCACCACCAGCACGTGCGCGCCGAGTTCGGCCAGCCGCCGCACCCGGTCCGCCGACGCCCGCGCCGGCACGAACACCACGCTCGGCAGGCCGACCGCGCCCGCGGCCGCGGCCAGTGCCGTCGCGGCGTTGCCGGACGACGCGGCCGCCACGACCCGCTGGCCCAGGCTCAGCGCCGACGCCACCACCATCGCGCTCGCCCGGTCCTTCAGCGACCCGGTCGGGTTGCCGAACTCGTCCTTGATCCACAGTTCGCCGATGCCCACGGCGGCGCCCAGCCGCGGCGCGTGGTGCAGCGTCGTCCAGCCGGCCGGGAACTTCTCCCGCACCAGCGCGACCCCGTGGTCCGACGGACCCAGCGGCAGGAGACTCGCGTACCGCCACAGCGACCGCTCCCCCGGCGTCACCGGCCGCGCCGGCACCGGGCCCAGGCGCAGTTCCAGCCGACCGGCCGCCGGGCACGAGCAGACGTAGCGCACCCGGTCGGGCCGGTACTGCCGGCCGCACGCCGAGCAGCACCACATGTGGGACCCCATCGTCGTCTCCTTACCGGGCCGATGACCGAAGCTTGCCGCCGAGCAGCGCCATGCCCAGCGGGGTGACGGTGTGCAGCACGGTGTTGCGCATCCGGCGGGTGGTGATCAGGCCGGTCTGCCGCAGCACGGCCGTGTGCTGGCTGGCGCCCGCCAGTGAGATGCCCAGCTGTTCGGCCAACTGGCTGGTGGTCCGGGTCGCGGTCAACGCGCGCAGCACGGCAGCCCGGGTCTGGCCGACGAGCGCGGCCAGCGCCTGCCCGCCGTCGCCGGGCTCGTCCCACAGCGCCGCGTCGGCAGGCGCCGCGAACGCCAGCGCCGGCAGCCCGCTGTCCAGTTCGGCGCGGACCACCACGGCGGGTCGGTTGACCAGGAACAGTGACGGGTACAGCAGCAGGCCACGGCCGTCCAGGCGCACGTCGGCGTCCGGACCGCCGGGCACCTCCAGCACCGGCGCCCGCCACGTCACCTTCGGGTGCAGCGTGGCCAGGAGCCGTTCCACGCCACCGGTCATCGCGATCCGGCCGCGCACGTCGCACTCGTCGTCCAGGCTGGCCAGCACGCGGTGCCAGTAGGGCGCGATCGTCACCTGCCACAGCTCCAGGACGGCCGTCGTGGCGACGCGCCGGGACAGGCCCAGCGTGCGGACCACGGCGTCGTCGGGACACTGGCCGATCAGGCACAGCAGGTCCTCGGCCGTGCGCGGCCTGCTCTTGGCGCCGTTGAGGAGCACCGCCAGCGCCGGCCGTTCGCGCAGCTGGTCGGCGACGTGGCCGCGCCAGCGGGAGTACGGCCCGACGCCCGCCCGGCCCATCGGGCCGAACGCGAACACCGTCTCCGCCACGGGCCCGAGTGTCGGCCGCAGCCGCACCCGGGCCAGATCCTTGACCGTGAAGTGGATTCGTTGCACAGTCGCCCCCTTTCGGCCGTGCGAACTAGTCCGCTGTGGAGTGACCGACCAGGTTGAAGAACACGTCGTCCAGGGTCGGCCTGCGCAGTGAAAAGTCGGCCACCTGGATGCCGGCGTCGCGCAGTGCGACGGCCGCGGCCGCGAGGCCGTCGGTGCCCTCCTCCAGCTGCACCGAGACGATGTTCTTGTCCTCGTCCGTGGTCGGTGCGCCGACCGCGACCGGTGCCAGCGCACCGACGGCGGTGGGCAGCGCGCCCGGCTGCGCCAGGGTCACCTGCAGGTAGTCCTGGCCGACCTTGCGCTTCAGCTCGTCCGGGGTGCCGTCGGCGATCACCTTGCCCTGCGCGATCACCACGACCTGGTCGGCCAGGAAGTCGGCCTCCTCCAGGTACTGCGTGGTGAGCAGGATCGTGACACCGTCGCGGACCAGGCCGCGGACGGTGCGCCACAGCGTCATCCGGCTCGCCGGGTCCAGGCCGGTGGTCGGCTCGTCCAGGAACAACACCGTCGGGTCGGCGATCAAACAGCTGGCCAGGTCCAGCCTGCGCCGCATGCCACCGGAGTAGGTGCGCACCGGACGGTCCGCGGCCTCCTCCAGTTCGAACCTGGCCAGCAGCTGCGCGGCGCGCTTGCGGGCGTTCGCCCGGCCCAGGTGCAGCAGGGTGCCCAGCAGCACCAGGTTCTCCCTGCCGGTGAGCAGTTCGTCGACCGCGGCGTACTGGCCGGCCAGCCCGATCCGCCTGCGCACCTCGCGGGGCTGGCGGACCACGTCGTAGCCGGCCACCTCCGCACGGCCGCCGTCCGGTTCGAGCAGGGTCGCCAGAATCCGCACCGTTGTGGTCTTGCCGGCGCCGTTGGGACCGAGCACGCCGAGCACCGAGCCCGGCCGCACGGACAGGTCGACACCGCTCAGCGCCTCGTGCTCCTTGTAGCGCTTCTTGAGGCCCTCGGCCCTGATCGCCACGTCCACGTGTGCACTCCCCTGCCGGATGTGTGGTCGCCCGCCGGTCAGCGGGCGGTGTTGTCGACCTGCTCGCGCAGGCTTCTCGGCCGCATGTCCGCCCAGTTCTCCTCCACGTAGGACAGTGCGACGTCCCGGGGGCTCTCGCCGAGTGCGACCGTCCATCCGGTCGGCACCTCGGCGAACACCGGCCAGATGCAGTGCTGGCCCTCGTCGTTCACCAGCACCAGAAACGTTCCGTCGTGGTCATCAAAAGGGTTCGTCACAACACGCTCTCCTCGTTCGGGCCTGCACCTTCCATGGTCTCGGGTCAGGCTGACGGACTGCTGACCGCGGCCTGATCCGGCACGAACGTCACCGGCAGACTGCTGTAGCCGTAGACGAAGTTGGAGTACAGCCGCTGCGGCGGGCCGGCGATCTGGATGTCGGCGACCTGGTCGCGCAACGCCTCCAGGACGGCCGACTGGTGGGCCCGGCCCAGGAACGCGCCGAGGCAGAAGTGCGGGCCGTGTCCGAAAGCCAGGTGCCGGTTGGGTTTGCGGGCCAGGTCGAACGTCTCCGGGCCGTCGAAGACGTCCTCGTCGAAGTTCGCCGAACTGTTCCACAGCGTGACGACGTCACCGGCCTTGATGACCTGGTCGCGCAGTGGCACGTCGACCAGTGCCCGCCTGCCGAAGTGCATGGCGGGCGTCGTCCAGCGCAGCACCTCCTCGACGGCGCTGTCCACCGTCACGGAGCCGTCCTTGAGCGCCCGCCACTGCTCCGGGTGCGCCGCGAACGCCAGGATCGCGCCGATCGACGACATCCGGCTGGACTCGTCGGCACCCAGGATCAGGCTGTAGCAGTTGAAGACGATCTCCTCCTCGGACAACCGCTTGCCGTCCACCAGACCGGTGGCCAGCGCGCTGACCACGTCGTCGCCCGGCTTGCGGCGGCGCTTCGCGGCCAGCTCGGAGAAGTACATGAGGATCTCGTTGCGCGCCATCCACTCGTCCATCTCGGTCGCGTCCGAGTCGCGGCCGGCGAGTGTCTGCGTGTTCCAGTCGACGAGCTTCTGGCGGTCCGCGTTGGGGATCGCCATCAGGTCGCCGATCGTGTTGATCGGGATGTGATCGGCGACATCCTGCGCGAAGTCGAACGTGCCCCGGGCCACGGCGTCCGCGATGAGCTTGGACGTACGGGCGTTCACCTGTTCGGTGACGGCCTTGAGCACGCGCGGCGAGAACGACTTGAGCATCAGGTTGCGGATCTCCCGATGCCGGTTGCCGTCGGTGACGGCGAGCATCTTGCCGCTCGCCGAGTCACCGCCCTGCAAGAGGGTGGACAGGACGTTGCCGCGTTCGGACGTGAACCGGGTGGCGTCCTTGTAGACGTCCTGCACGTCGGCGTAGCGGGTCACCGCCCAGAAGCCGCGGGTCGTGGCGTTCTCGGCGTTCCAGTGCACCGGACGTTCGGCGCGGAACCGCCGCCACATGTCGAACAGGTCGTAGTCCAGGAACGTCCTCGGGTCGGCCAGGTCGACCGACGCGAGGTCGTCGACGGTCCGGGTGGACAGGTACGTGGTCACGATCGGACTCCCTTCAGGCTGCCGCCGTGCGGTAGCGGCGGACGCTGATCACCGACGTGAGCACGAACAGCAGTCCCAGCGACACGATCACCACGATGTTGGGGTGCTGCACCGGGAACGTGGCCTCGGTGGCCGCCGGGTTGCCCCACAGCCGGCGACACGCCGTGGATACGGCGCTGATCGGGTTCCACTCGGCGACCGGCCGCAGCCACGCGGGCAGGTTCTCGGCGGACAGGAAGGCGTTGGACAGGAACGGGAACACGACGACGACCAGGGTGGCGATCCCGTCGATCGTCTCCAGGCTGCGCGACACCATGCCCAGGAACACGCCGACCCACAGCATCACGTAGAGGAACGCCGCGGCGACGGCGAAGCCGGCCACCGTGGACAGCACGTCCGTGTGCGACCGCCACCCCAGCAGCAGGCCGAACCCGCTGATGACGACCAGGGCGATCAGCCCGACCAGGAAGTCAGCGATCGTGTGTCCGAACAGGACGGCGGATCGGCCGATCGGCATGGAGCGGAACCGGTCGATCAGGCCGCCCTTGAGGTCGCTGGCGACGGCGATCGCGGTCGGGCCGACACCGGCCAGGCCGACCTGCAGGGCGGCGCCGGCGAACAGGTACTCCTGGTACCGGCCGCCGCCCGGGATGACGATGGAGTTCTTGAACAGGTAGCCCAGCACGATCATGGACACCAGCGGGTTCATCGTGATGCCGATGAACCGGCCGGGTGCCCGGCGCAGGTGCCGCAGCCGGCGACCCGCCACCGCGACGATCTCGGTGAGCAGCGGGGCCGGTCCGGCGGCCGGCAGGAACTCGGTGGCTGTGGTCATGACGCCGCATCTCCAGACTGTGGTCGGATCAATTCGTCGTGGCTCATGGCATGACGTCCCCGAACCGGCGCTTCAACTCGGCGTCGATCGCGGCACCGATCTCGGCCTGCGGCTCCGGGTTCATCATGTCGTCGTGGTCGGTGTCCACCTGCCGCACCACCACCGACTCGGCGTACGGGGTCCACCGGCCGACCCGGTCGGCGACCGACGCCTCGTCCTGGCCGGCCGCGGCCACGTACAGGTGCAGGTCACCCGGGTAGACCGATGGCGTGAACCGGGCGGTCAGCGTCCCGGTGTGCCGCATCGCCGCCAGCAGCGCGACGATCCGCTCCCGGCCCAGCTCGGCCAGTGGGCTGCGGTCGCGCCGCAGGACCTCGACGATGTCGTCGGCGGCCAGGGTCTTGCCGTCGAACTCCGCCCGGTCGTGG
>DASZXM010000706.1:0-3431 GCA_035546415.1 Pseudonocardiaceae bacterium | reverse complement strand
GACCGGCTGGCCATCCGCATCGCACTGTCCGGCTCCCGGGTGTCGCCCGGGAGCCGGATTGTCGTGGTGGTGGGTGACAATCGGTGCGTGCCAGAGTTGCCTGAGGTCGAGGTCGTTCGGCGCGGTTTGGCCGAGCATGTCGCCGGTCGGACCATCGCCAAGGTCGAGGTCCTTCATCCGCGGTCGATCCGCCGTCATCTCGCCGGCGCCGCCGACTTCGAGGGGCGGCTCGCCGGTCGCACCATCGTGGCCGCCCGGCGCCGCGGCAAGTACCTGTGGCTGGAACTGGGCGACGGCGAGGCCGTGCTGGCGCACCTGGGTATGAGCGGCCAGATGCTGGTCCGGCCGGTCGGCTACACCGACGAGGTCCACCTGCGCATCCGGATCGTGTTCGCCGACAGCGGTCCCGAACTCCGGTTCGTGGACCAGCGCACGTTCGGTGGCCTGTCCGTCGAGGAGTTGGTCGACTCGCCCGCTGTCGGTCTCGTCCCGGAACCGATCGCGCACATCGCCCGCGACCCCCTGGAGGCCGGCTTCGACCAGCAGGCCGTCGTCGCCGCGATGCGCCGCAAGAAGACCGAGGTGAAGCGCGCGCTGCTGGACCAGTCGCTGATCTCCGGCGTCGGCAACATCTACGCGGACGAGGCGCTGTGGCGCGCGAGGCTGCACTGGGCCCGGCCGACCGCGACGCTCACCCGCGCGCAGGCCACCGCCGTCCTCGACGCGGCCGCCGAGGTGATGACCGAGGCTCTGGCCGTGGGCGGGACGTCCTTCGATGCCTTGTACGTCAACGTGAACGGCCAGTCCGGCTACTTCTCCCGCTCGTTGGCCGTGTACGGCCAGGAAGGCGAACCGTGCCCGCGCTGTGGCACCGAAGTGGTCCGTGAGTCGTTCATGAACCGCTCGTCGTTCTTCTGCCCGCACTGCCAGCGGCGGCCGAAAGCGCCGAGAACACAGAAAGCACAGGGCACGCCCTCATAGCCAGCCCAGTCGGGCCGCCCGTACCCCGGCCTGGAACCGGTTGGCGACACCGAGTTGGCACAGCAGCGCCGACGTCCGGCGCACGACGGTCCGCCGGGACATGTTGAGCCGTCGAGCGATCGTGTCGTCGGTCGCACCGGCGTTCATCATCGTGAGGATCGCCCGGTCCCGTTCGTCGAGTTCCGGCGGCGTGGGGGCGGCGAGCCGCCAGAGGATGTCGAACATCGCTGCCAGAGCGTCGAACAGGCCGGGTGGCCGCACGGCCAGCGGAGGTCCGTCCGGCAGCGGTGCCAGCAGCGCCACCGACGAGTCGCCCACCGCAAGGCGCATCGGCAGTCCGGCCAGCACGCGGGTGTCCGGCTGTCCGGCCACGGGCGGCCAGTTGAGCAGCCGCAGCGTCCGATCCGCCCGCAGCAGCCGCTCGACCGCCGTGTCGGAGATCACCTCGCTGCCCGGCTGGTGATGGGCCCACCGATACAGCGCCGTGAGGGCCTTCCCGTGCTCCCGCACGTCGTCGGACACACCGACCTCCGTCTCAAATGCGCCACGAACAGGACTTTTCCGGCAGCACTGATCACCGCCACACTCTGCTTGATTCCGCAGCCGCCGGAATGTTGCGGACGGATCGACAGGCGGAGCGTTACATGTCCCGATGGATCGGACTCGTCGTCGCGGCGACACTCGTCGCGGGTGGCACGCCGGCGTTGGCCGCGCAGGGCCCCACCGAGCGCGTCGTCGTCGTGCTGCGCGGCCAGGCCGCCCCCGGCTGGCAGCCCCGGCACGTCCGCGACTTCGCGCTCGGCCACGCGTTCGCCGCGGACGTGAGTCCGAGCCAGGTGGCAACACTGGCGCACGACCCGGCCGTCGCCGACGTCGTGCCGGACGTCACCGTGCACCTCCCCGTACCGCACCACGTCAGCGCGACAACCGCACAACAGCCCGGAAAGCGCACCACGGCACCGAACACGTGCCCGGCCGACCCGGCCCATCCGCTGCTCGAACCGGAAGCCCTACGGTCGGTGCACGCCGTCGCGGCGCACCAACTCGCGACCGGCAAGGGCGTGACCGTCGGCTATATCGCCGACGGCATCGACCCGGACAACCCCGACTTCGTCCGCCCGGACGGCACGTCGGCCATCACCCGGTCGGTGGACTTCTCCGGCAACCCGGCCACCGACCCGACCGGCGGTGCCGAGGCGTTCGGCGACGCGTCGTCCATCGCCGCGCAGGGCGTCGTGTCGCACGACCTGTCGGCCTACGTGAGCCCGGCGCACCCGCTGCCCGCCGGCTGCGACATCCGCATCCTGGGCGTGGCGCCGGACGCGAACGTGGTCGCGATCGACGCGATCGACGGCCAGAACGACACGACGATCTCGACGGTCCTGCAGTCCATCGACTACGCCGTGAACGTGGCCCACGTGAACGTGCTCAACGAGTCGTTCGGCGTGACGTCCTTCCCGGACGCCGGCTCCCGGGACGCCGTTGAACTGTTCAACGACAAGGCGATCGCGGCCGGCGTGACGGTCACGGTGGCGTCCGGCGACGCCGGGCTCACCAGCACGATCGACGATCCGGCGGCCGACCCGAACGTGATCAGCGTCGGCGCGTCCACGGATTTCCAGGCGTACACCCAGATCGGGCAGGACGGCACGGCACTGGGCAGCGGCGGCTGGCTGGACGACAACGTCTCGGCCATCACGTCCGGCGGGTTCACCCAGGGCGGCAGCACACTCGACCTGCTCGCGCCCGGCCAGCAGAACTGGGCCGCGTGCACACCGCAGCCCAGGTACACGATGTGTGTCGACGCGTCCGGCAGGCCGAGCCCGGTCCTGCTGTTCGGCGGGACGAGCGAGGCGGCGCCGCTCACTGCGGGCACGGCGGCGTTGGTGATCCAGGCGTACCGCCAGGCGCACGGCGGGCGGTCACCCAGTCCGGCGCAGGTGAAGCAGTTCATCGTCAGCACCGCCGACGACCTCGGCCTGCCGGCCCAGGACCAGGGCGCCGGGCTGCTGGACGCCCGGTCGGCCGTGTCCGCCGCGCTGGGGCGGGGCCATCTGCTGGTGGACCGGGACCGCCTGGTCGGCACCGGTGCACCGGGCAGCAGCCGGACCGACCGGGTCGGCGTGACGAACGCGGGCAGCACGCCGGTGACGGTCACCGCGGGGATGCACGACTACGTCAGCGGCACGTCGACCACGCAGGACGTCGCGCTGGACGCGGCCAAGGACCCGACGTTCCCCGGCGTGGACGGAACCGCGCAGGCGTACCGGAAGGCGACGTTCACCGTGCGCCCGGGTGCCGACGTGCTGGCCGTGAACGCGGCGTGGCCGGGGTCGTCACTGCCGGCGGCGGGTTTCGGCGGTGACGTCGCAGTCAGCCTGTTCGACCCGGCGGGCCGGCTGGCCGCGGACAGCTGGCCGCAGGGTGAAGGCGTGTCGGGCAACTACGCG
>DASZXM010000705.1:0-1879 GCA_035546415.1 Pseudonocardiaceae bacterium | reverse complement strand
GCTCGTGGCGGTCCGCGCGTGAGTTCCCGCGACTGGCGCCGCCTGGACGAGTCGGATGTGCGCGTCCGGCCGGGCAAGGGCACCCGGCCGCGCAGCAAGCGGCGACCCGACCACGCGGAAGCCACGTCGGCGATGGTGATCGGGAAGGACCGGGGGCGCTGGACATGCGCCGTGGACCGGGACCCGGACCGGCTCGTCGTCGCCATGCGGGCCAGGGAACTGGGTCGCACCCCAGTCGTCGTCGGGGACCAGGTCGACCTGGTCGGCGACGTCAGCGGCACGACGGACACGCTGGCCAGGATCGTGCGGGTAGCCGAGCGGACCAGCGTGCTGCGCCGCACCGCCGACGACACCGACCCGTACGAGCGGGTCGTCGTCGCCAACGCGGAGATCCTGGTCATCGTGACCGCGCTGGCCGACCCGCCGCCGCGCACCGGGTTCATCGACCGGGCGCTCGTCGCCGCGTACGCCGGGAAACTGCGGCCGCTGCTGTGCCTGACGAAATCCGACCTGGCCCGGCCGGACGAGCTGCTGGCCGCCTACCGGGACCTGGACCTCACGGTCGTCGTGACCAGGCACGACCAGCCGCCGGACGACCTGCGGGCGCACCTGGCCGACCGGGTGTCCGCGCTGGTCGGGCACTCCGGGGTGGGCAAGTCGACGCTGGTCAACGAGCTGGTGCCGGACGCCGACCGGACCATCGGCGCGGTCAGCTCGGTGGGCAAGGGCCGGCACACGTCGGTGACGGCCGTCGCGCTGCCGCTGCCCGGCGGCGGGTGGGTGGTCGACACACCGGGTGTCCGGTCGTTCGGCCTGGCCCACGTGTCCAGCGACGACATCGTCGCCGCGTTCGAGGAATTCGTCGAACCGGCCGAGGAGTGCCCGCCCGGATGCGGCCATCTCGGGCCGCCGCAGGACCCGGACTGCCACTTGGACGACGTCGTCGCGGAGGGTGCCGCGTCGGCCGGGCGGCTGGCGTCGCTGCGCCGATTGCTGGCGTCCCGCGCCGGAATCGACGACCGTGCGGAAACACGGGAATAGCAACGGAATACCGTCCCCGGACGAGGTTGGCGACTGCTACCGTCATCCATACAGGTGAATTATTCGTAGGGGGCGCGCAAATGCGCAGGTTGTCGCTCACTGTTGTCGGGATCGCCGCCGCGCTGGCCGCGCTCACCGCATGCGGTACCACGATCTCCGGTTCCGCCGAACCGTCCGTCACCACGGCCGCGAGCCTGGCCTCCCTGGTGCAGGGCAGGACGGCCACGGCCACCTCGGCCCACTTCCACATGGACATCAGCGCGGCGGGCATGGACATCGGCGGCAACGGCCAGATGCGGTTCGCCGGCGCGAACACCGTGATGCAGATGGACATGGACACGCCGATGGGCGAGATGGACGCCGTGCTGATCGGCGGCACGATGTACATGAAGCTGCCGGCCAACCTGATGGGCGAACTGGGCACGGGCAAGCCGTGGGTCAAGTTCGACGCCAACGGCACCGACCCGGTGTCCAAGTCGCTGTCCGCGTTGGTCAGCCAGGAGCAGCAGAACCTCGACCCCACCAAGACCCTGCAGATGATCGCGCCGTTCGCGACGATCACCGGCAAGCGGCAGGACACCGTCGCGGGCGCCCCGGCCACCGAGTACACGATCTCGGTGGACACGAAGAAGCTGCTGCAGAGCAACCTGCTCACCCCGCAGATGCGCGACATGGTGAACAGCACGGGTGTGCACCTGCCCGACCACCTGAACTACCAGATGTGGCTGAACTCCGCCGACCTGCCGGTCAAGTTCGTCGTCACGGAGCCGGTGACGGCCGCCGGAACCACGCAGACCGTCACGGCGTCCATGACCTACTCGGACTGGGGCAAGCCGGT
>DASZXM010000704.1:0-4263 GCA_035546415.1 Pseudonocardiaceae bacterium | reverse complement strand
ATCCAGCCGGCTTGCATCCGGCCGGCGTGTGCCCGACGGGTTTGTGCTCGGTCGGCGTGCGCCTGCCGGTTGCGCCTGGCCGGCTTGCGTTCGGCCCGCTGTGGGGCCTTGCCGTGTGCGGCCTTGTGGCGGGCGGAATTGGTGTGCGCGGCCCGTGGTGCGCGGTCGTCGGCGGTTGTGTGGCGGCGTTGTGTGCGCTTCGATTGGCGCGCCCTGGTTGCGCCGATTGTGCCGGCGTTACTCGGGGCCGCGTCGCCCGCTCAGCGGCTGGCCTGTCGGTTGAGTTGTGGTGGTGGTGCGCTTCTTTCTGGGTTCGGTTTGGGTTGGGGGGCGCAGCGCCGAACGGGGGCCCGGGAAGGGTTCGGCGCGGCGCCTGGTGCCGCTCGCTGGGAGCGGTGGTCGGGCGCTGTTGCGTGGTTTCAATCAATCACATGATTGACCTGTCTCGGTGTCGGGCTGGATACTGGGGCGTGGCGGTTTTCAGCGAGGCGGAGTTGGATTATCTGGCCGGGCAGCGGTTGGGGCGGTTGGCTACCGTGGCGCCGGACGGCAGTCCGCAGAACAGTCCGGTCGGGTTCCGGTACAACGCCGAGTTGGGCACCATCGACATCGCCGGGATTCGGATGGGAGCCACGCGGAAGTTTCGGAACCTGAAGACCAACAACCGGGTTGCCTTCGTCGTCGACGACATCGCCTCATGGGATCCGTGGCGGGTTCGGTGCGTCGAGGTTCGCGGCACCGCCGAGGCGCTGACCGGTCAGTCGCCCTGGCGGCCCGGGTTGTCGAGCGAGATCATCCGGATTCACCCCGTGCGGGTGATCAGCTTCGGGATCACCGAGAGCGCGCCATCGCTCTAGCGTTGGTCAGTCAGTGTCGTGGAAGGCCACCTCCAGGGCATGTCGCGTTCCACTGTGGACCTTGCTGATGCCGTTGCGGACCTCGATCCGGTAGATGCTGCCTCGGACGCCGGTGCCCGGTCGGTAACGGCCGGGCCAGATCGCTGCCTGGCCCTGTTTCAGCGGGATCACGTGGCCTCGGGACCTGGCACGCGGCAGGTTCTCCACCAGCATCAGGTCGCCGCCGGTGAAGTCCTTGCCCGGTTTGGACAGCATGATCGTCATGCGGAGCGGGAACGTGTGGTGCGGGCCGGGTGCGTCGCGCAGGGACTGGAAGTCGTGTGTGGCGTGGCGGTGGACCGCCGGGGCCGGCTTGGTCTGGCCGGTCAGGTGGCAGATGTCCAGGAACTCCTTGAGGTGACGGGGAAATCGGGTCTGCATGCCCAGTTTGTCGTGCCAGGCGTTGGCGACCGGCGCCAAGTGCTCGTAGCACTCCTCGCGGAAGGCGGCCATCGTCGCCGGTAGCGGTTCGGCGAAGTGCTGGTATTCGCCCGGGCCCAGGCGGTACTTGTCGGGTTCGACCCGGGCGCGCCACGGGTCTGGCTGGTCGTACAGCGCGATCAGCTCAAGGCAGTCCGCTGTGGACAGCAGCGGCGGGGTGACCGCGTAACCGTTGTCGTTCAGCTGGGTCGTCAGGGTGGGCCAGTCGCAGTTCGCCAGGGGCGTGGTGGAGTTCGTCATGGTTGTAGAACCCCAAGTGGGGCGATTTGGTTGCAGTTGTCAGCCGGTCAGGCCGGATTCGCGCAACGTGATGTTCAGGCGGCCCGCGGGCAGGCCGATGTCCGGGTCGCCCGCGGACGGACGGATGCGCGGAACACCGTGGTACGCCAGGCGGGACGGGCCGCCGAAGACGAACAGGTCGCCCGAGGACAGTTCGATGTCGGTCCACGGCTTGTGGCGGTTCTCGGTGTTGCCGAACCGGAAGACGCAACGGTCGCCGAGACTCAAGGACACCACCGGCGCGCGGCTGCGTTCGTCCTTGTCCTGGTGCATACCCATCTTCGCGTCGCTGTCGTAGTAGTTCACCAGGGCCACGTCCGGTCGGTAGGCGCGGCCGGCCGCCTCGTCGTCGTACGCCTCGGTCACCGCGCGGCGGCCCAGGTCGGCCAGCCACGCGGGGAACGGCTTCACCGGCGTGCGCTCCTCGTCGTCAACCGTGCGTGAGTAGCCGTACGGGTACCAGTGCCAGCCCAGGCAGACCGTGCGCACCGACATCACGCCACCGGATGGCAGCCGTGTGGTGCGCAGGCCGGCAGGCGGCGCGGCCCACTCCCGGCAGGCGGTGACCAGGTCCCGTTGTTCCCGGAGGTCGAGCCAGTCGGGCACGTGGACGGCGCCCGGCGCGATCTCGGCGCGCGGGCGGGGGAGCAGCGCCGGCATGTCAGCCGACCTCACCGGTTTCCGGACGGCAGTCCGGACAAGGGCGGTAACCGTGGGCGCGCGCTACCGCGACCGACCGGAAACCGTGGCGCTGACCTGCGACGTTCGGGCACGTCGGGAAGCACACCGTGCCCGTGCTGGCGCTGGCCAGGTAATGGATGTCGTGCTGGGCCAACTCGTACACCTGGCCGAGGTTAGTTCCCTCGGCGGACAACAGGGCCCGTTTGGCATCTGGACCGAACACGTAGCCGCCTGGCGTGCCGTCCGGGCTGATCACGCGGTGGCACGGGATCAGGACCGGAATCGGGTTCCGGCACAGGACGACGTCAACGGTCGCCCTCGACCGGCCGACCCGGCCGGCCAGCCACGTCGACGGGCGGACCTGGCCACGCGGGATGGTCAGGACCGCCAGCAGGATCTCCCGTTCGACCGGGCTCAGTTCGGTGAGGTCGAACCGGGCCCGGTCGGGCGGGGTGGTGGCCGGGATCAGCGGCCGGGTGCAGCGGTTGTGGAACGAGGCGGCGAACTCGTCGGGGTCGTCGTGGACCGCGTCGCAGGTGCGGACGTAGACGACGCCCCTGCGGGTGGACGCCACGTACAGGTCGCCCGTGGGGCCCGGGGTGCGGGCCCACGTGGCGGCGATCCGGGTCAGCAGGTCGGGTGGACCGGCGCTGAGGAGGGTGGCCAGTTCGGTGGTGAGGGGGTCGTCGGGGTTCATCGGTGGTGCCTCCACAGGGGTGGCGGGGCGGCGTGGGGGGCGCTCCACGGGGGTGGCGGTTCGTGCGGTGGGCCGGTGCCTCCCGGGGTGGCGGATCGTGCGGTGGCCGCGCGGGGCGGAGTTCGCAGGGGTGGCGGGTCACGGAGTGGGCGGCGTGGGGTCATGGGTGTGCCTCGATGAGGGCGGGGACGAGGGTGGGTCTGGTGGCGTAGAGGGTGCGGACGCGGGACAGGGCTCGGGAGATGTCTGACTTGACCGTGCCCAGGGGGCGGCCGAGGACCTTGGCGATCTCGGGTGGCGGCAGGCCGATGACGTGGCGCAGCACCACCGCTGCCCGTTGGTCTTCGGGGAGCACGGTGAGCATGGCTGACAGCGCCTGGTTGGACTCCCGGTCCAGGCAGGCATGTTCCACGTCGGACGTCGGGTCCGGTGGGTCGGGCGGGTCGGTTGCGGGCTCGATCGGCGCCGGGGTGCGGGCGGCGTCGCGGTGGCGGTTGCGGAACAGGTTGACCGTGATCGTGAGCAACCACGACCTCGGTTGCAGGGCCAGCAGGCGGCTGCGGTGGAAGCGGGACAGCGCCCGGTAGGCGCGCAGGAACGCCTCCGCGGCCAGGTCTTCCGCGTCGGCCCAGTGGCCGCTCATCCGCAGCGCCAGGGAGAACACGGCGCCGCGGTAGGTCTGGAACAGGTCGACGAAGCCCGTGTCGAGGTCGGTCACCAGGGCCTGGATGAGACGCTCGTCGAGCGGGCTGCGTTGCTTCTTGGCGTTGATCACCTCCTCTGAACCCCAAACCCGCCGATTTGGTTGCACCGGGCGGGCGTAACGCCGACCCGCCACCCGATCGAGTGAGGCGTGCGGTAAGACAGGAATGTGGCGGAACTCGCGGACCTGATGCGGTCGGTGGCCGACGGCGGACTGCCGGCGAAGGACGATGACTTCACTGTCGTGCTGCCGCCGGACGAGCGTTCCGTCGGTGTGCTCGCGTTTCCCGGGCACAACGTCGTGTGCGCCGAGATCAGCGCGGACTGGGTGCGCGCCCGGCTGCCCGAGGGCGACCTGGCCGCGCCGCTGCAACCGCCGTTCCTGAGCGGGCTGGCGTCGGTGACCGGCCGCTGCCCGGACAACCTCGACATGGTGCTGGTGGCGCCGGCGACCGGCCGGCCCAACGGCATGGAGCTGACCGAGCTGACCGACTTCGCCGCACCGCACCCGCGGCTGGCCAGGGCGCTCGCGCAGCGGATCGGCGTGCGCGCCTGGCACTGCCCGGG
>DASZXM010000703.1:0-1540 GCA_035546415.1 Pseudonocardiaceae bacterium | reverse complement strand
TGCCGCTGGCGGTCGGCGACTGGGTCGGCTTCGGCCTGTCCCACCCGTGCACCACGTTCGACAAGACCCGGCTGGTCCCGGTGGTCAGCGGCACCACCGTCGTCGACCTGATCCAGACCTACTTCTAGGCGGAGGGCCGGTGGCACACGACATCGTCTTCGCAGGCGCCACGGTGGTGGACGGCACCGGCACACCCGGCAGGCGGGCGTCGGTGGGCGTGCGCGGCGGCCGGATCGCGGAGATCGGCGACCATTTGTCCGGCACGACCACGGTCGACGCGGCCGGGCTCGTGCTGGCCCCCGGCTTCATCGACATGCACGCGCACTCCGATCTCGTGCTGCTGACCGAACCCGGCCACTACGCCAAGGTGTCCCAGGGCGTGACGACCGAGGTCATCGGCCAGGACGGCCTGTCCTACGCGCCGGTGGACGACGACACCCTCGCCGCGCTGCGCGAGCAGCTGGCCGGGTGGAACGGCAACCCGGACGGGTTCGACTGGAACTGGCGGACCGTCGGCCAGTACCTGGACCGGCTGGACGCCGGCATCGCCGTCAACGCCGCCTACCTGATTCCACAGGGGACGGTGCGGATGCGGCACGTCGGCTGGGACAACCGGCCGGCAACGGCCGACGAGCTGAACGGGATGCGCACCGACGTCGCCGACGCGATGGCGCAGGGCGCGTTCGGCATGTCGTCCGGGCTGACGTACTCGCCCGGCATGTACGCCGACACGGACGAACTCGTCGAACTGTGCCAGGTCGTCGCCGAGCACGGCGGCTACTACAGCCCGCACCACCGCAGCTACGGCGCGGGCGCACTGGACGCCTACGCCGAGATGATCGAGGTGTCCCGCCGTTCCGGTGTGCCGCTGCACCTGGCGCACGCCACCATGAACTACCCGGTCAACGCCGGGCGGGCGGCCGATCTGCTGGCGTTGCTGGACAAGGCGATCGGCGACGGTTTCGACATCAGCCTGGACACCTACCCGTACCTGCCGGGCGCCACGTACCTGGCCGCGCTGCTGCCCAGCTGGGCCACCGAGGGCGGGCCGGCGATCACCCTGCGGCGACTGGCCGATGTGGACATCCGCGCCCGGATCCGGGCCGACGTCGAGGAACGCGGCTCGGACGGCAACCACGGCGTGCCGGTCGACTGGGCCACCATCGAGATCAACGGTGTCCGCCACGCCCACCACGCGCACCTGGTCGGTCACAGCATCCACGCGTCCGCGGCCCGCCTGGGCGTGGCACCCGGCGAGCTGTTCCTGGACACGCTGCGGGACGACGAACTCGGCACGTCCTGCCTGATGCACGTCGGCGACGAGACCAACGTGCGCGCCATCATGCGGCATCCGGCGCACACCGGCGGCAGCGACGGCCTGCTCGTCAGCGACCGTCCGCACCCGCGCGCGTGGGGCACGTTCCCCCGCTACCTGGGCCACTACGTGCGGGAACTCGGCGTGCTCGGGCTCGCCGAGTGCGTCGCGCACCTCACGTCCCGGCCGGCCCGCAGGCTCGGCCTGACCGACCGGGGTGTGATC
>DASZXM010000702.1:0-7265 GCA_035546415.1 Pseudonocardiaceae bacterium | reverse complement strand
ACTTGTACCTGCGTGCACTCCCCGCGGCCGCCGCCTGCACATCCGTGAACACATCGATTCGGATACTGAAGGTGACTGTACATGTTGTGGTGTGATCAAGGTCTCGGTTGTGGTCGCGCGGGTGGATTGGTGGCGATTCGTCGGCCGGGGGTTTGTGGGTGGGGTGGGCGTGTGGGCGTGTCGACGTCTCTGGAGGTCGACACGCCGATTCGTGGCAGGTGAACGGACGACACGCGCACGAGACTGCGCAACGGTCGCCCGAACGGGGCAAGTTCGCGCTCGACGAACAGACGACACGCGCGGCGGCCAGCGCGCACACGATCGGCGAGTCGACCACCCGGGACGACGACACGCCCGAACGGTCCGATTAGCCGTCAGTGAACAGACGACACGCCCAACGAACAGCGCGCGCCATCGGCGTGTCGACCGCCCAGGAGGACGACACGCCCGAACCGCGTCCGGTCAGCCGTCAGTGAACAGACGACACGCGCATGCGCCTGCGCGACGGTCGGCGTGTCGACCGCTCCGGAGGACGACACGCCCGAACGGCGTCCGGTCAGCTTTCGGCGAACAGACGACACGCCGAGCCGGTACGGCGGCGCGGAGCAGGTCAGTTCGCGTTCGGCGAACACCCGGGTTTAGGTGCTCGGCGCGGCGGTTCAAGCGTGTTGTTCGGCGGCTGGTCCGAGTGGGTCGGTGCCGACCACACTCGGCGCGGCGCGCTGGGGCGGCTACTTTCGCCGGCTACTCGGTTCAGCTGGCTGCTTGGGTTCAGCGGGTCACTCGGGTTGCCCCGGCTGCCCGAGTTCCGCTGGCTACCCGGGTTTCGCCGGCTACTCGGGTTCGGTGAGGATCCACGGGCCTTCGTCGGTGACCGCCACCGAGTGTTCCCAGTGGGCTGCTCGGGAGCTGTCCGACGTGACCACCGTCCAGCCGTCGTCCAGTTCGTCCGTTTCCGGTTCGCCCAGGGTCAGCATTGGCTCCACCGCCAGTGCCATGCCCGTTTTGAGGCGCGGGCCTCGGCCGGGGCGGCCGAAGTTGGGCAGGAACGGCTCCATGTGCATTGCCGTGCCGATGCCGTGGCCACCGTAGTCGGGGACGATGCCGTATTCGCGGCCGTCCGCGCGTTCGGATTCGTGGACCGCCGTTTCGATGGCGTGGGAGACGTCCGTCAGGCGGGCGCCCGGTTGGATCGCCGCGATGCCCGCGTACATCGCCTTGCGGGTGGCCGCCGACAGGGCCAGTTCCGGGTTGCCGACCGTGCCGACCGGGACCGTGACCGCCGAGTCGCCGTGCCAGCCGTCCAGGATGGCGCCGCAGTCGATCGAGATCAGGTCACCGTCGGCCAGGACCTGGGTCTTCGCCGGGATGCCGTGCACGACCTGTTCGTTCACCGACGCGCAGATCGTCGCCGGGAAACCGTGGTAGCCCTTGAACGACGGTACCGCGCCCGCGTCCCGGATGGTCTGTTCGGCCAGTTCGTCCAGTTCCGCCGTGCTCACGCCCGGCTTGGCGTGGGCCGTCATCAGGGTCAGTGCCCTGGCCACCACCAGGCCGGCCGCGCGCATCGCCTGCAACTCGTCGGGTGTCTTGATCTCGATCACCCGGCCACGCCTCAACACCGCCGCGTTCAACTTTCGTCAGGAACGGGCGCGCAGGGCGGCGAGGACACGTTCGGTGACCTCGTCCACGTCGCCCACCGCGTCCACGGTCAGCAGGATGTCCCGGTAGTAGCCCAGCAGCGGTGCGGTCTCCTGGCGGTAGACCTGCTGTCGGTACCGGATCACGTCCTCGGTGTCGTCGTTGCGGCCCCTGGCCAGCAACCGCTGCACCAACTCCTCCTCCGGCACCTGGAACTCGATCACCGCGTTCAGGGCGTTGCCGTCGTCGGACAGGATCTTGGCCAGCACGTCGGCCTGGGCCACGTTGCGCGGAAAGCCGTCGAGCAGGAACCCGTGGCGCGCGTCCTCCTCGCTCAGCCGCTGCCGCACCATCTCGTTGGTGACGGCGTCGGGCACGAGGTCACCGGCATCCAGGTACCGGCGGACCTCCTTGCCCAGTTCGGTCTGCTGGCTGATGTGGGCACGGAACAGGTCTCCCGTGGAGATGTGCGGCACGCCGAGCTTCTCGCTCAGCACGGCCGCCTGCGTACCCTTGCCCGCTCCTGGCGGGCCGACGAGGACAAGTCTCACTACCGCAGGAACCCTTCGTAGTTGCGCTGCATCAGCTGGCTCTCGATCTGCTTCACCGTGTCGAGGCCGACACCGACCATGATCAGCACGGCCGTACCGCCGAACGGGAAGTTCTGGTTCTGGCCCTGGCCCGTCAGCCCGAGGAAGAAGTTCGGCAGGACGGCGATGATGCCCAGGTACAGCGAGCCGGGAAGTGTGATGCGGTTGAGCACGTAACGCAGGTACTCGGCGGTAGGCCGGCCGGGCCGGATGCCCGGGATGAACCCACCGAACTTCTTCATCTCGTCGGCACGTTCGTCGACGTTGAACGTGATCGTGATGTAGAAGTACGTGAAGAAGATGATCAGCAGGAAGTAGACGATGATGTAGACCCAGTTGGACTGGTTGGTCAGGTACGTGTCGATCCACTGCTGCCAGCCCGACGCCGAGTTCGAGTTGCCCACCAGGTTCGCCACCAGGTTGGGCAGGTACAGCAGTGACGACGCGAAGATGACCGGGATGACGCCCGCCTGGTTCACCTTCAGCGGCAGGTAGGTGGACGTGCCGCCGTACATCCGCCGGCCGATCATCCGCTTCGCGTACTGCACGGGGATGCGGCGCTGGCCCTGCTCCATGAAGACGACGCTGGTGATGATCGCCAGACCGAACACGCAGACCACGGTGAAGACCAGCGCGTGGCCGTTGGTGAGGATCGAGTTGCCCTCGCTGGGGATGCGGGACGCGATGTTGGCGAACATCAGGATCGACATGCCGTTGCCGACGCCGCGCTCGGTGATCAGCTCGCCCAGCCACATGATGATGGCGGTACCGGCCGTCATGGTGAGCACGACGATGGCCAGCGACCACACGCTCTGGTCCGGGATGACCTGCTCCTGGCAGTTGCCGAACAGCTGGCCGCGGACGGCCAGCGCGATGATGCCGGTGGACTGGAGGATCGCCAGGCCGATGGTGAGGTAGCGGGTGTACTGGGTCAGCTTGTTCTGACCCGACTGGCCTTCCTTCTTCAACTGCTCGAACCGCGGGATGACGACGGTGAGCAGTTGGATGATGATGCTGGCCGTGATGTAGGGCATGATGCCCAGCGCGAAGATCGACAGCTTGAGCAGCGCACCACCGCTGAACAGGTTGATGAGCTGGTACACACCGCTGCTGCTGATGTCGTGCGTACAGTCGTTGACGTTCTTGTACGACACGCCCGGGGCGGGCAGGGTCGCGCCAATCCGGTACACAACGATGATCCCGAGGGTGAACAGGATCTTCTTGCGTAGGTCCGGCGTCGCGAAAGCCGAGCGGAATGCGCTGAGCACGCGAAACCTCCTGGGCGGCACCTGCCGCGCTGCGGCTTGGCCCTTGGTTCGTGGCCGGCGGTCCGCCGGCGGGGTGGCGACCTACTGGCCCGCTGCGCAGGCCAGCGCGCCACGCGCCCGATATGGGCACGAAGCGCACCGCCGACTCTAACAGGCTTGCCTTCGGCGTTGACCTGCCCGTCGCCGATTGGTTAGCGGGCCAGATCGTCCCGGTTGACAGGCAACTTTTTGGTTGCCTATTGTCCCGGTGTGGCAGCGGACCTGGACCCCGTGTTCAAGGCGCTGGCCGACCGGCACCGCCGGTTGATCCTCGACCTGCTCCGCGACGAGGGCGGCCAGACGCTGGTCCGGCTGTGCGCGCAGCTGGACGGCATGACCCGGCAGGCCGTGTCCAAGCACATCGCCGTGCTGGAGGGCTGCGGCCTGGTGGTCAGCACCCGGCGCGGCCGGGAGAAGCTGCACCACCTCAACCCGGTGCCCATCCACGAGATCCACCGCCGCTGGATCAGCAGGTACGACACGGACGTCCTCGCGGCCCTCGACCACCTCAAGGACACACTGCAGGAAGGCGACCGACATGACTGACCCGCAACGCGGCATCTTCGTCTACGTCACCCACATCGCGACCACGCGGGAGAAGGCGTGGGAGGCGTTGACCAGCCCGGACTTCACCCGCCGGTTCTGGAACGGTCGGATACTGGAGTCCGACTGGCGGGTGGGCTCCCCGATCACGCTCCGGCACGACTACGACGACGCGGTGGACGGCACCGGCACGGTGCTGGCCGCCGAACGACCGCGGCGGCTGAGCTACGCGATGTCCGACAAGGAGGGCCGCGAGTCGACGGTGACGTTCGAACTCGTCGCGTCCGGCGACGTGGTCGCGTTGACCGTCACGCACACCGGCCTGACGGACGCGTCGCTGCTGCGGTCGGCCAGCGGTGGCTGGCAGTTCATCCTGTCGAACCTGAAGACGCTGCTGGAATCCGGCAGGACCCTGCCGATGCCCGACCAGGTGCTGGCCGCCTACCGGTGACTGTCCAGGATCTCGTGCAGCCGCACGGCGATCTGGGCCGAGTCCGCCGGCGAAATGGCGAGGGTCGTGCCGTCGTTGGTCATCTGGTATCGGCCGTCCGCCGTGTCGAACCACGACACCACCGGGATGCACCGGTAGAGGCCGCCGGTGCCCGGGTCGGCCACGTTCACGCCGAACTGGCCGCCCCGGCGCCGGTCCTCGGCCAGGTGCACCAGCATCGTCGCGTCCCGCATGCCGACGCCGGCCGCCGTGAGCGCACGCCGGTCCGCCGAGAGGTCACCGTGCCGGCCGACATCGTCCGGCTCGTCGGCGGCAAGGAACTCGTCGCCGGCCAGGAACTCGTCGCCGGCAAGGAAGCGGTGCACGGCGGACACCGGCACGGTCAGTTCGTGCCCGGGGCCGGCGGGCACGTGGGGTAACAGGGCGACCACCGACTCGACGAGGCTGCCCTCCCGGATCTGGGCCAGCACCACCGATCCCCGGTCCACCACGGCCAGCGCGGCCACACCCCGGTGCGACGCGGCGACGGCCGCCAGCCGGTGGCCTGCCATGCCGACGGCGTCCACGGAGCGGTCCGGCCTGCTCAGCACGGTCAGGCAGTCGACCCACTCGTCGTGCACGCGCCCGGCCGTGGCCAGGCCGCGTTCGGCGAGCGCGGCGAACACGCCGTGCGCGGGCGCGACGGAGAGCCGCTCACGGCCGGAACCGGCCAGCGGGAAGGGAACCGGCCCCAGTCCGAGCACGGACCAGACGACCTGGAACTCCCTGGGCGACAGGGTGGCCGCCGGCATCGCGTGTGCCCCTCCTCAGCGAACAAGCCCCGCCCACCGGCCGCCAACATACCGGCCCCACACCGCCCGCCCGGCCGGTTCGGCCAAGATCGCGCGGCACCCGTCGTCAGAACGCCACCGCACGTGCGGACAGTTCGGGATCGCCGAGCACGTCCGCCAGCCGGCGCGCGTCCTTGGCCGCCACCGACGCCTCGTCGGCCGCGCCCAGCGCGCGGTGCGCCGTCGCCAGACCGATCGCGGCACGGACCTGGATCCGCACCGCGCCGACCTCACCGGCCAGCTCACCGGAGCGCCGGTAGCACTCCACGGCCCGCCGGTGGTCGTCCAGCCTGCTGTAGACCTCACCGAGTTCGCGCAGCACGCTGGCCATCTGGTAGCGCCTGCCGTTGCCGCCGATCGCGGCGGCGTGCCGCAGTGCCTCCCGCTGGCAGCCGATGGCGTCGTCGAAGCGCTCCACCTCGGCGTACGCCGTACCCAGGTTCGTCACGGCGACGCACAGCCCGTACGGCTCGCCCATGGCCTCGGCCAGTTCCACGGCCTGCTGGTGGTGGGCGATGGCGTCGGCGTGCCGGCCCAGTCGGCGTTCGGCCAGCGCCAGGTTGTTCAGCACGGTGGCCGCGCCGACGTCGCTGCCCAGCTGCCGGGCCAGTTCCAGTGCCTCCGTGTACGCCTCGACGGCCTCGTCGTACTGGCGCGCCCGGTAGTAGCCGGTGGCCAGGTCGTTGAGGGTCTGGCCGACGGCCTGCCGGTCACCGGTGCGGCGGGCCGCGCCGAGCGCGATCCGGTGCGTGCCGATCCACTCCTGCATCGGCTCACGCAGCAGGAAGTAGCCGGCCAGGGTGTAGGCGAGCTGCCACGCCAGGTGCGGTTCGTCCAGCTGGTCGGCCTGCCGGACGGCCGCGACCAGGTTGGCGAACTCCTCGTCGTACCACCGCATCCCGGCCGCGTGGTCCGGGAACGTCAGCGGCGCCGGGCCCTGCGGCGTACCCAGCGGGAGCGGGTCCCGGCGCGGTTCCAGGACCACCTGTGCGGCGTGCGTCGTGTGCAGGTACCAGTGCAGCAGGCGCCTCGGGGCCGCGGCGCGCTCGGCGGCCGGCTCGTCGGCCAGGCAGGCTGTGGCGAACTCGCGCAGCAGGTCGTGGAAGCGGTAGCGGCCCGGCGCCGGGGACTCCAGCATGTGGTTGTCCACCAACACGTCCAGCGCCCGCTCGACGGTCGCCCGCGGTCTGTCCAGCAGCGCGGCCGCGGCGGCCAGGCCGATGGTCGGGCCGTCCTGCAGCGCCAGCATCCGGAACACCCGGGCGGGCGTGCAGTCGGGGTCGTCGCCGGCCGGGAGGTGGTCGTAGCCGAGCTGGAACGTCGCCGGGACCGCCAGGTCGCCGGCCGTCAGCGCGGGCAGCCTGCCGGCGCGGTCGGCGAGTTGTTCGGCAACCCAGCTGACCGACCAGGTCGGCCGCACGGCGAGCTTGGCGCCCGCGATGCGGATCGCCAGCGGCAGGCCGGCGCACGCGGTCAGGACGGCCGCGGTGGCGTCCGGTTCGGCGGCGATGCGCCGCGCTCCGGCCAGGCCGCGGAACAACGCCATCGCGTCGGCCTCCGGCAGCCCGGCGAGCACCACGTGGTGACCGCCCTCCAGGTCGGCCAGCGTCCGCCTGCTGGTGACCAGCGCCGCGCAGCCCGGTGAGCCGGGCAGCAGCGGCAGGACGTGCCGGGTGTCCGCCGCGTCGTCCAGCACCACCAGGACCTTCCGGCCGGACAGCAGCGTCCGGTACGCGGCGGCGCGCTCGTCGACGTCGGTGGGGATGCGCTGCGGGTCCGTGCCCAGGTCACGCAGGAACCGGCCCAGCGCGTCCGCCGTGCCCACCGGGGCCCCGCCGGTGCCGTGCAGGTCCACGTACAGCTGGCCGTCCGGGAACGCGGCGGCGACCCGGTGCGCGGCCTG
>DASZXM010000701.1:0-1584 GCA_035546415.1 Pseudonocardiaceae bacterium | reverse complement strand
CGGTCATTCCGACCGGCCGACCGCCGTGCGGTGTTTCACTTCTTTCGCCGTGGTTGTGAATTCACAGTCGGTCGAATTCGTGTGGAAAGGTTTGTTACCACGGCGGCTCGTTCTTTACGTCGAATTAACGCTGAATGATGATTCTCTGGCGGGCTGGGCGCATTTTCCGTGCGTTCGGCAGGTCCTGTTGCCTGTCGCCCGGGAGTCATCGTGCACTTGTCGACGTTATGCCGCCGTATTTCGATTTCCGCCGCTCCGCTGGTGTTGGTCGTCGTCGTGGCGGGCGGGGTGCCCGCGCACGCCGCGGCACACCAGCTCGCCACCATCTGTTCGACCGCCTATCTGCCGCTGCCGGACCCGTCCTGCACCCCTGGTGCCACCAACCCCGACGTGACGCAGTCGACCATCGACACCACCATCTGCGTGTCCGGGTGGACCGCGACCATTCGCCCGCCGACCAGCTACACCAATCCGCTCAAGGAACAGGGAATCATCGACTACGGGTATTCGGACACGAGCATGTCCGACTACGAGGAGGACCATTTCCTCCCGTTGGAGTTGGGCGGCGCGCCCCGGGACCCGAAGAACCTGTGGCCCGAGCCGCATTCGGGCAGTGAGAACTCCTACAGCAAGGACTCCGTGGAGAACGCGCTGAAGCGGGCCGTGTGCGCGGGCGAGGTCACGCTGCACGCCGCCCAGACCGCGATGCTGGACAACTGGACCACGGCCGAATCCGTCCTGGGCATCTGACCGGGCCACGGTCCACGACCGACGGTGGTGGGACGGGCGCGCACCGGCCCGTCCCACCACTGCCGTCGGGGCGGCCCGAGTGGTCCACGCCGGAACGCGGAGGGAGTCGTAGCGCTCCCGGGAGCGATGGGCGATGATGTCCCCGACGAACGCGGTGGGGCTGACCGCAAAGGATGAAACAGGTGCTGGAGTCGGTCCCCGACCGTGATGGGTGGCTGGCGGCCGAACCGTCGGCCGACCCTGACCTCTCGGCCGTGATCGGCCGCGCGCAGCGTGGCGACGAGGACGCGTTCCGTCAGGTGTACCGGGCCGTCCAGCCTCGGCTGCACCGCTACCTGCAGGTCCTGGTCGGACAGGACGCCGAGGACGTCGGGTCCGAGACCTGGTGGCAGATCGCCAGGGATCTGCGGTCCTTTCAGGGCGACACCGACGGCTTCCGGGCGTGGGCGGCGACCATCGCGCGGCGCCGGGCGCTGGACCACCTGCGGCAGCGGCGGCGCAGACCCGTCAGTGCGATCCCCATCGAAGGGCTGCCGGAGCTACCGGACGAAAGGGACACTGCCGACGTCGCGATCGAGGCGATGAGCACCGACAGGGCACTCGCGCTGATCGCGACGCTGCCCCGCGAACAGGCGGAAGCCGTGATGCTGCGGGCGGTGATCGGCCTGGACGCCAAGGCCGCCGCGGTCGTGCTGGGGAAGCGACCGGGTGCCGTGCGCACCGCCGCGTACCGGGGGTTGCGCACGCTCGCCGACCGGCTCGACGGGCGAACGTGACACTTTCGGGCCGGTTGGCGCTGAGACAGGTGTGATGAGCAATCACCAGGAGCGCCGC
>DASZXM010000700.1:0-5923 GCA_035546415.1 Pseudonocardiaceae bacterium | reverse complement strand
CCGGTGTCGGCCATCCGGAACTGGAGTTTGTGGTCGTTGCCCCGACCGGCTGTCGCACTGCTGCTGACGGTCGAACTGGCCGCCGTCGTCGCGACGACCGTGCTGGCCATGACACATCCGTTCGACCGATCGCAGCTGGCGTTCTTCGCGGCCGTCACCGTACTGGGTGTGTTCGCCGCCGAGGCGACCCGCCGCGTCGAGCGCATGCGCCGCTGGTTCTCCGACACGCCGCACGTGAACATGAGCTCGGTGTGGACGCTGTCCGGTGCCCTGCTCACCGCGCCTGCGCTGGCCGCGGCGACGGCCGTGATCCTGTACGGGCACATGTGGTGGCGCAGTTGGCACCGGGTGACCGCGGTGCAGCCGTTCCGCGTGCTGTTCAACGTGAGTTCCGTGATGCTGTCCTGCCTGGCGGCCGGGGCGGTGGCCGGGCACCTGCCCGGCGGCCTGTCCCTGGCTCCGTTGGACGTCCGCGGCCTGGTCGGCATCGTGCTGGTGGTCGTGGCCTACTCGGCGGTCAACTCGGCGCTCGCCGCGGGAGCGCTCGCCCTGCTGCGTGACCAGCGGTCGCTGCGCGGGTTGGTGGGTAGCTGGCAGGAGAACAGCATCGAGTACGCGACGCTGTGCATGGGCGTTGTCGCGGCGGCGCTGTTGGCATGGCGGCCGTGGCTGGTGCTGCTGGTGCTGGTGCCGTTGTACGTGTTGCACCGCAGCGTGTTGGTCCGTCAGTTGGAGCACGCGGCCACCGTCGACGAGATGACCGGCCTGCTCAACGCCCCGACGTGGCACAGCCTCGCGGCCACGGAACTGCGCCGGGCTCGGGCCCGCGGCCGGCCGGTCAGCGTACTGCTGGCCGACCTGGACCATTTCACCGGCGTCAACGACGCGTTCGGACGGCGAGCAGGCGATGCGGCTCTGCGGATGGTCGCCGACGTCCTGCGCGACGAGGTCCGGTTCGCCGACCTGTGCGGCCGGCACGGCGGGGAGGAGTTCGTCGTGCTGCTCGTCGACACCGACCTGGCGGACGCGGTGACGATCGCCGACCGGATGTGCGAGCGGGTCCGCTCGCTGCACGTCCACGGTGGCGACGGCGATCCGGATGTACGGCTGAGCGTCTCGATCGGTGCCGCGGCCTGTCCGGACGCGGGCGCCGAACTGGACGAGGTGCTGCTCGCCGCGGACAACGCCTTGTTCGCCGCGAAGGACGCCGGCCGGGGCCTGGCCCGCGCGGTGCGGTTCGGAGCATCCTGACGCCCGTCGTCGGCGCCATGCCGGTCTAGGAGCTGGACCGTTGCGCGGCGGCGATCTCCGCCTGGTGTTGCTGTGCCCATTCGGCCAGCGGCCGGACCGCGCTCAGCAGGGATCTCCCGGTCGGCGTGAGCCGATACCACACGCCGCCGAATCTGGTCTGCTCGGCGCGTCGGGTGACCAGGCCGTTGTGTCTGGCCCGTCGCAGCGTGTCGGTCAGGACACGGTCGCTCAACGGGCGTTGGTGGGACGCCCAGCCGACACGTTCCTCGACGATGTTGACGGCCGCCAGCAGATCCTTGTACTGGGTTTCGCCCAGTGCGAGTGCGGACAGCACGGCGACCGTCCACTGACCCCGCAGGAGCGCCATCGCATCGAGCACGCCCTGTCGGTACGGGACGTCCCAGTCGCTCATTCTCTAGATATAACACGAAGTTCGGCGGTTCGCCGCTGCCACGCCGGGCTCACGAAACGAATCATCGCTCGGCCGATCGAGTGACAACGGACCGTCGGAGCCCGGACTCAGTGGGCACAGACATTGCGCTCCGCCGCACCACGGCCGGTATTCCTCGCAGTACCAGGTTCGGACTGCCTGGGACGCAAGGAACACAACACAGGTGGGCGGCCGGCCGTATGCCCGACCGGAAGCAGCCCCTGTCCGGTGCGGCTCCACTCCGGAACAGGTCCGGCCGGGCTCGCGCCCCGGTCGGCCGCCCACCACATCGGCCCGGGAGAGTGACCGCTGATGCCGGCATCCCGCAGCACGGATGTCCACGAACCGGAATCGCCGTCGACGCACCAAGTCTGGTGCACCCGTGTCGCCCACCGTCGGCGGGTTCCGCCCAGGCCGACCGGAAAGCCTCGTGACCGAATACGCCAAGCGGGTGGTAACGGCCCACCGGAGCCGAGGCTCAGTGGGCACTGACCTTGTCCTTACCCGGACGGCGGGCGGTATGTGTCACGGGCCGCGTTCGACCAACCGGTCCACCGGCGCGGGCCATCGGGGAGCCGCGCCGGTGCGGATCGGGTGCCGGCTGGGCCGGGTTGAGTGGTCACCCGGCCCAGCCAACGTCCTCGGCCGCACCACCTGCTCGGCCAGTTCATCCACAGCGGACAGCGCGGGTACGAAGGTCGCGCGCAGCACTCGCCAGCCGACGGGCCGTGTCGAACAGGCCGAGCGGACGACCAGCAACCGAGGAGCCGCGGTGGACCCGTTCGTCAGCCGACACGACCTTGTCCGGCCGGGTACGGCCGCGCGGCATCGATCCGACGCGACCACGCCGAACGGGCAGCGCCGGCTGATCGACGTGCTCGCTCGGCGCGTGGTCGGTCAGGACGACGCCATTCGCCACGTGGCCGGCGGCATCGCACGCCGGCCGATCGCGTCGTTCCTGTTCGTCGGTGCACCCGGCGTCGGCAAGACCGAACTGGCCAGGGCCATCGCCGCCGCGGTCTTCGACTCCGAGAACGACATCATCCGCCTCGACATGAGTCAGTACCGGGACCCACATCGGCTGACCAGCGCCCTGCGGCGCAGGCCCAACGGGGTCCTGCTGTGCGAGGGCGTCGACCGCGCCCACCAGGCCGTTTTCCCGACGCTCACCGAACTGGTCGACACCGGCACCATCGCGGATTCGGACGGCTGCGTCATCGACGTCCACGACGCCGTGCTGATCATGACCGCCCGCCGGTTGCCCCGGGCCGGCACCACGGAGGTGGTCAGGTTCCGACCGCTGCGGCCCACCCACATCGAGCGGATCATCGACCTCCGACTGGCCCGCCTGTGCGAGCGACTGGCCCGTTACCGCGTCACCGTCGCCATCACCCCCGCAGCCCGGTGGCTGATCACCGCGCGGTCCTACGATCCGGCACGCGGGGCGTGGCCGTTGGTCAAGTATCTGGAACGTGATGTCGGCGTGTGGGTCGGCAGGGCGCTGATCAGCGGTGACATGCCCTGCGAACTGGTCATCGACGTCCGGGACGGCGAACTGCTCTTCAGCTACCGCAAGTCGTAGCGGGGAAGCCGCACAAGGCCGCCGTGGCAAGCACCGTCGGTGCGATCCGCGCAGGCAGCCGGTGACGTCGTCCCCGTCGGTGCGTCATGTCGTTGGTCCGGTTCACCCGGCAACTGCCTCGGCCACCGCCGCGGCGGCCCGCGAGGCCGGTTCGGCCAGGTCCGGCACTGTCGGGTTCAGTTCCCTGGCCCGATGGGCGGTGCCCCTGAGCAGTTCCGCCGACGCCAGGGCCAGCGCCGTTGCGTCGGCGAGGCGGTCGTCGCCGGCCAGACCTTCGATGTGCCAGGCCAGTCCCGCCAACGTCTCGTCATCCGTGTCGGGGGAGAGATAGGGTCGCAGCTCGGACGGATCCGGCGTGCGGCGACGCAGTTCGGTCAGCGCGGTTACCACGGCCGGTTCGGCGCTGACGGTGTTCAGCAGGTCGATCAGTGCCAGCAGCCTGGTCGTGATCCTCGGCCGGCCGGGGAACCGCTCCAACCAGTCCACGAGCGCTCCGTCGCCACCGAGGTGCCTGACGACCCGGGCCAGCCGGACCGCGACGGCGGTGGGCAGCCGCACATGGCACATGATCAGCACGGCCATCTGGTCGGCAAGTTCGGCCTGGCCGTCGTCGTCCAGTCGGTCGGCGGTCAATTTCGTGACCAATGCCGGATCCAGGTGGAAGCCGGGCGTCGGCGGCATCCACACGGTCATCGGACTCCCTTGTGCGCGGTGGGGACGACCCCGGCATACTGCCGGGGCCTGCCTCCACCATGCGACGGGCGGGGCCGTGATCGCCCTGGCCCGGCAGGGCCAAAATCCGGCCCGCACTCGGCACTCCCGGGCCGGTTCGGCCTGGGGGTGCGCGGCGACGGACCGTGAGAGAGTCATGAAGCCGAGCTACGCCGATGTCCGTCCGATGATCATGCTGCACAACGCGTTCCGCCGGGAATTCCGGCTGCTGCCCGCCCTCGTGCGCGGCGTGCCCGCGGACGACACCGAACGATCGCGGATCGTCGGCGAGCACATCGATTTCCTGATGACCATCCTGTGTGCGCAGGCGTCATGGAGGGCCACCACAAGCAGGTCGAGCAGCTCGGCGAGGACATCGAGAAGCGCGTGGCCACGTGGCGCACCAGCGCCCGGTCCGCCGATGAGGAGGAGCACATCCTGCCCGTCGTCGCGACATGCGTCCCGCAGAGCGAATGGGATGACATGGGTAACGCGGTGGGAGTCGAGGTCGACCCGGCTCTGCGCCCGGTGAGCGTGGGCATGCCGATGTACGAAGGCGATCCTGAGGTTGCCGACGTGGACCCGGCGCGCCTGCCGGCGGAGGCACGCAGCCGTCAAGGCGGTCGGCCCGCAGGCGTACGCGGCGCATTCGTTGCGCGTGCACGGAACTTCCACTCCGTCTTGGCGGGAGATCAGCTGGCAAGGGTAGGGGAAAGTCCCCATCCCGAGCGGGTGCCAGCATGATCGACCGGGAGTGGGAACCCGCACACGATGGTCTCCATGACCAAGTGCGATGCGTTCATGACCACGCGGAAAACGTCTCGGTTGCGGCGGGCCACCCTCGCCGTCGTTCTGCCGGTCGTCGCGATCGGCGTGGTCTCGGCGTGCGGTGACTCGGCGGTGCCGAAAGCCGCGCCCGCGATGAGCGCGGCCTCAGCGTCTGCTACCCCGACGAGCGCGGCCGCCGCGGTCCCGGTGGCGGGCGAGCACCTGATCACCAATCACGGGCATCGGCTCGCGTTCTACGTCACCCCCGGGCGTTCGCCGGCCATCGTGTTGGACTCCGGTGGCGGCGAGGATCACACGCAGTGGAAGGACATAGTCCCACGGCTGTCGAAGGCGACCGGGTCGGAGATCATCACGTATGACCGGACGGGACTGGGCAACAGCGACGAGACGAACAGCCCCTGGGACGGCCGGGCCGCCGCCTCTGACCTGCAAGCCGGTCTGCGCGGGCTCGGCGTCAGCCGGAACGTGGTCCTCGTGTCCCACTCGCAGGCGGGGGAGGTTGCCACCTATTTCGTCCGTGCGAACCCGGGCGTGGTGTCCGGAGCGGTGCTCGTTGACGCCAACGTGCCGCAGTTCTTCACCGATACCGAAATCCAACGCCTCGTGGCGGTCACCACGCCGCAGGTCGAATCGCTCAAGAAGCAGCCATCGACGAAGGCGAACCGGCAGCTCATCGCCACGTCCGAGAACTTCGGTCCCACGCACCAGGCATACCACAAGGTCTCTTGGCCGGACAGCGTCCCGGTGACCTACATCGAGTCGGAGAAGACGCCCTTCGACGGGTCCCCGCTGGATGCCCGGCGCTGGCGCGATGCCGCGGCCGCGTTCGTCAAGGCCGGGCCCGGCCGCTCACTCGTCATCGCCCGGGGAAGCTCGCACGAGGTCCCGCAGGACGAGCCCGAACTCGTCGCCACCGAGATCGAAAAGATGGCCGCAGCTCGCGGCTGAACCATCTCGAGCGCCCGCTTGCCCGATGGCGGAACCATCCGGGGTGACGGAGATCAGCAACCGGTCGGTGCCTCGCGGGCCAGGGCGGCGGTTTCGCTGGGGGTCTTGCCCACCTTCACGCCCGCCGCTTCCAGGGCCTCCTTCTTCGCCTGCGCCGTACCCGAGGAACCGGACACGATCGCACCCGCATGCCCCATCGTCTTACCCTCCGG
>DASZXM010000699.1:0-6609 GCA_035546415.1 Pseudonocardiaceae bacterium | reverse complement strand
GAGACGATGAGCGTCGCGGTGGCGCGCCGGGTCGCGTTGGCGGCGCAGGGTTTCACCGAGCGGCGGCCGACGACGCCGCCCACCCGGCGGCACCTGGCGAAGGTGTTGTCCAGGGTGCAGCTGTTGCAGCTGGACTCGGTGAACGTGGCGGTGCGGGCCCACTACATGCCGGTGTTCAGCAGGCTGGGCGAATACCCGATGTCACTGGTCGACGACGCGGCCTGGTCCGACTCGGCCCGCCGTCCCCGCATGCTCGTCGAGTACTGGGCGCACGTGGCGAGCCTCATCCCGGTCGACGACTGGCCGCTGCTGCGCCCGCGCATGCGGCGCTACGCGGCGGGCAACCGGGGCTACTTCGACGACGTCCGCGGCCGGTCGGAGCTGTTGGCGGACGTGCTGGCGGTGGTGAAACAGCAGGGTCCGCTGGGCGCGGGCGCCATCGAGGACGAGCTGGGCGGCAAGGTGGCGCGCCCGCGCGGCGGCTGGTGGAACCGCTCGGAGGTGAAGAAGGCGTGCGAGTACCTGTTCGCGATCGGTGAACTGACGACGGCGACCCGGCGCGGCTTCGAGCGCCTGTACGACCTGACGGAGCGGGTGATCCCGGCGGACGTGCTGGCCCGCCAGGTGCCCGCGGCGGACGCGGCGCGCGCGTTGACGGCGAAGGCGGCGGTGGCGCTGGGCGTGGCGACAGAGCCGGACCTGCGGGACTACTACCGGTTGCCGCCCGCGGAGAGCCAGGCGGCGGTGGCGTCCCTGGTCGAGGCGGGGGAGCTGGTCCCGGTGTCGGTGGCGGGTTGGCGACTGCCGGCGTACCGGCACGTCGACGCACGCGTGCCCAGGAAGGTGTCGGCCCGCGCTCTGCTGTCACCGTTCGACCCGGTGGTGTGGCGGCGGGAGCGCACGGAGGCACTGTACGGCTTCCACTACCGGATCGAGATCTACGTGCCGGAACCCAAACGCGTACACGGGTACTACGTCCTGCCGTTCCTGCTGGACGACCGCCTGGTCGCCCGGGTCGACGTGAAGGCGGACCGAGCGGCAGGAGTGCTGCGGGTCCCGGGAGCGTTCGCGGAACCGACGGCGGACGTCGGCCGGGTGGCGCCGGAACTGGCGGAGGAACTGGCCACGATGGCGAGCTGGCTGGGCCTGCAGGGCGTGGCAGTAGGCCGCCGCGGTGACCTGGCAACCCCATTGCGAGTGGCCTGCCGCTGACGCGGGTCGCCCGGCGGTGCCCGCGGCGATGACCGGTCGGCCGGGCCGTGTTCGAGTGGGTCGCCGCCGCGATCCCACGGTCCCTTCCCCGTCGCCCCGAGCCGCGAATCCCTGGCCGTCCAACTGATCCGGTCCGAAACGCGAGGCGGCCGGGTCGCTGACTGCGACCCGGCCGCATCTGCCAAGCGCGGCGGCTCGACCGCGCTCTCCCCGGTCAGCGACGCGCACACCCCCGTGTCACGCCGCCTGTTCCCCTTTTGCTCCCCTCACAATCCCCCGGTCCCCACCTAACCCCCTGCCCCCGACAAAACCCCCCGGTGCCCCCCGGTCCGCGCCGGTGTCAGCCGACCGCGGCCGTCACCACGGCGTTACCCGAGCCGGTCCGGCCGCGCACCGTCAACGTCGGTGCGTGTGCCGGCGGCCGGTCGGACAGGCCGAGTTCGCTGCGGGCCTGGCCGGAGCCCGACTTCAGGTCCACCATCGCCGCCGTGCCCGATCGCACGCCGACCCGGATCTCGCCGGAACCGGTGACCAGTTCGACGGTGCCGCAGGCGGCGTCCGCCACCGTGAGGTCGCCGCTGCCGGTGCGGACCCGGACGTCGCTCTGCACCGCACCGAGCCACACGTCCCCGCTCCCGGTTGTCAGTGTGGTCGTTCCGCCGACGGACGACACCTCAATTTCTCCGCGGCCGCTGCGCGCCCGCAGGCCGCCGAGCATCGGGCCGAGCCGCAGCGCGCCGGAGCCGGAGTGGATCTCCGCCGCGCCGTCCGCACGGTCGATGGTGACCGCACCGGAACCGGTGTGCAGCTTCACCCGGCCGGCCGGGCCGGTGACGGTCATGTCGGCCGAGCCGGCGTTCAGCTCCAGGTGGGAGCCTGCCGGGGCGCGGACGGTCACCGCGATCGGGATGAGGTGGTGCCGCTTGGGCGCGTGCACCGTCAGCCGCTGGCCGACCAGGTCGATCCTGGCCTCGCGGACCACGCTCGCCTTGGCGTCCTCGGCGGCGTCGCCGAACTGGCCGCCGAACCAGTTGAGCACGTTGGACAGGCCCTGCATCCACGGGTTCGTGGCGCTCGGGTCGTACCGCAGTTCGACGCTCACGCCCGGTTCCTCGACCAGGGCGATCGTCACCCGGCCCGCGCCAAGGGACACGTCGACGTCGATCGGTCCGCTGGCGTCGAAGTTCTGCCGCCGGATGACCTCGGGGGTCTCGTCGGCCGGTTCGCTGTCGTAGATGTCGTCGTTGGTCAGGTCGTCGGTCATCGCTGTGAACACCGTTCTCTCCCCAGTTCCCGTCAGCCTTCGACCCAGCCGCGGACCCGGGACGAACCCCGCGCACCGCGACCCGGCCGGTCGTCCTGCCTGCCCTCGTCACCGAAGTCGCCGCCCCACGGGCCGCCCCAGTTCTGGCCACGGCCCCACGCCTGTCGGCGCATCTGCTGGTGCAGCGCGCCCTGTACGGCCTGGGACACGAACGAGTTCAGCGACACGCCCCGGGACTGGGCAGCCTGCTCCGCCTGTGTCTTCAGCTCCTCCAGGAGCCGGACGGTGATGCGGCTGATGTCACCTGTCGCGTCGCCGACGGTCGGTGGCGGGTCGTCGGTGGGCTCGTGGTCCTCCGTCGGCGCGCCGGTCACCACCACTTGTACGTCCTGGCCGTCGAGTCTCACCTCGACGACGCGGTCGTCCAGGGCGAGCGTGACCTCACCCGCCAGGTCGGACAGGGCGTTCATGATGGCCAGTCGCGCGGCGGGTTCGATGGTTGCCGCCAGCACGCGGGCGGCGATCCTGGTCTGTTCGTCGCCTGCCGCCGCCGCGGCGGTCAGGTTCTCGCGAAGTGCCGAAACGTAAGGGCTGAGTTCCATGACGCCAGCATGGCGTCATCGGTGACGTCAGTCAAGGCATCTCTGACGTCAATATGCTGTCAGTTCGCTGTCATGATGACGTCATAGCTGGTCAGTGGTGGTGTCGAAGGTGACGTCACGATGATGTCACGAGTGGCGCCCGGCGGATTCGGCGGTCCGGGCGGTTAGGCTGGCGCGAACTTTCTGGGAGGGGAGTGGACCGTGACCGAGACCGTGTCACCCAAGGTTGTGCTGATCGGCAAGACGGAGTTCTTCCCGCCGGCCGAAGTGCCGTGGACGACCGACGCCGACGGCGGTGAGGCGCTCGCCGAGTTCGCCGGACGCGCCTGCTACCAGTCCTGGAAGAAGCCGAACCCGAGCACCGCCACCAACGCCGGCTACCTGCGGCACATCCTGGAGGTCGGCCACCTGTCCGTGCTGGAGCACGGGTCGGTCACGTTCTACATCACCGGCATCTCCCGCTCGCTCACCCACGAACTCATCCGGCACCGCCACTTCTCCTACTCGCAGCTCTCCCAACGGTACGTGCCGGAGAAGAACGCCGCGATGGTGGAGCCGGAGGTCATCGCGTCCGACCCGGAGCTGCACGCGAAGTTCCTGGCCGCCGCCGAAGCCAGCGTCGCCGCGTACGCCGACCTGCTGGCCGGACTGGAGGAGCGGTTCGCCGACGAGCCGAACCCGACGCTGCGCCGCAAGCAGGCCCGCCAGGCCGCACGTGCGGTGCTGCCCAACGCGACCGAGACGCGCATCGTCGTCACCGGCAACTACCGCGCGTGGCGGCACTTCATCGCCATGCGCGCCACCGAACACGCCGACGTGGAGATCCGCTCGCTGGCCGTGGAATGCCTGCGGCAGCTGCAGAAGACGGCGCCGAACGTGTTCGACGACTTCGTCGTCTCGACCCTGCCGGACGGCACCGAGGTGGCCGCCAGTCCGTTCGTCACCGAGGGCTGAGCGGGTGCGCAAGCTGACCGTGCACGTCCGGCCCGGCGGGTACGTGGTGCTGCGCCTGGCCGCCGACGCCCCCGTGCCCGCCCCGCTGCTGGACGCCCCCGGCGGGCTGGTGTCGGTGACGCGGACCCACGACGAGCTGTCCGTGGTGTGCCCGGCGGAGGCCGCGGTCGAGGCCGACCAGGTGGAGACCGGCTGGCGGCTGCTGACCGTGCGCGGACCGTTCGAGTTCACGCTCACCGGCATCATGGCCGCGCTGTCCGGGGCTCTGGCCGCCGCCGGCGTGCCGCTGTTCGCGCTGTCCACTTTCGACACCGATCACCTGCTGGTGAAGGACGCCGACCTGGCCCGCGCGGTGACGGCGCTGCGCGCGGCGGGCCACGAGGTGGTCGACGAGGTCGCCTGATGACGCGGGCCCTACCGCCGGGTAATGTTCCGGTGATGGGACTGGCCGCCGACGAACGCCGCGCGATAAGTGATCTGTTCGACGAACTCGGCCCCGACGTGCCGACGCTCTGCGCCGGCTGGCAGGCCAAGGACCTGGCGGCGCACCTGGTGCTCCGCGAACGCCGCCTGGACGCGGTGCTCGGCATCCAGGTCAAGGCGCTGGCCGGCCGCACCGAGCGGGTCCAGCGCACGCTCGCCGAGCAGCCGTGGCCGGAACTGGTCCGACAGGTGCGCACCGGTCCGCCCATTTGGTCGCCGTACCGCCTGCCCGGCGTGGCCGACCTGGCCAACGGCGGCGAGTACTTCGTGCACCACGAGGACCTGCGGCGCGGTCAGGCCGACTGGGAGCCAAGGCCATCGGACCCGGCGCGGGACGCCGCGCTGTGGAAGACGGTGCGCATGGTGGCCAGGCTGTCGTTCCGGCGCAGCCCGGTCGGGATCGTGTTGCAGCGCGACGACGGCGAGCGCGTCACGGTGAAGAAGGGCCCCAGGCCGGTGACGATCATCGGCGAGCCCGGCGAGTTGATGCTGTTCGCGTTCGGCCGATCGGCCGTTCGACTTTCTTTTAACGGTGATGACGAGTCGATCGCGATCGTGCAGGGCCTTGACCGGACGTTTTGAGTCCGGGCGCCGCTTTGAAAGTTACCACGGTGTGCGCTGGATTGTCGCTCACTGTTAATGGCCGGTCTTGACAGACCGTTGCGATTGTCGGACTCTCCGTGCAGGACTTCGACGCGCTGGCCGGCGACAGCGGAGAAGGAGTGCCAATGGAGGCACCTACAGACCGCGGTTCGTCGTCAGTTGGTGGAGTTCGACCGACCCTCGCCGAGGTGGCGAAAAGGGCGGGCGTGTCCACGGCAACGGCATCCCGGGTGCTCAACAGATCGGCCCCGGTGAGCGTATCCACCCTGGCCCGGGTGGAACGAGCCGTCCGAGAACTGGGCTATGTAAGGCATCGCGCGCCCAGCGCGGCCGCCCGCAACACGGGGGCGGTGTCCGTGGTGGTGTTCGACGACATGGTCCACTACCAGTCCGACGCGTTCTATTCCCGCCTGTTGGTCGGCGCGGAACGGGAAGTGATCCGGGCCGGCCGGGAACTGGTCGTGCTCACCGCGTTGCGCCATTCCCCGCGTGACTCGTTGTTGCGTTTTCTGTGCGGCGGTCACGTGGACGGCGTCGTCATGGTCGGCATGCGTGACGACGACACACCGGCGCAGTTGGTGCGGGCGGCCGGAGTTCCGGTCGTCTGTCTGGGCCGCCCGTTCGGCTCGGAGGACCTGCCGTATGTGGACGCCGACAACAAGGGTGGCGCCCGGCAGGCGGTAACGCACCTGATCAGATCGGGTAGACGCGCGATAGCGACGATCGCAGGCCCCCGGGACATGGTGGCGGCGACGGATCGATTAACCGGCTACCGGCAGGCCATGGAGGACGCCGGAATGCAGCCAGCCGGGGTGGTGTGCCGAGGCGACTTCACGGCCGCCTCCGGTGAACACGCCATGCTGCGGCTGCTGGACACCCACCCGGACGTGGACGCGGTGTTCGTGGCGTCGGACATGATGGCGCTGGGTGCGCTGCGCGCCCTGCACCGCCTTGGCGTGCGGGTACCGGACTACGTGGCGGTCGTCGGCTTCGACGACGCGGCCCTGGCCAGGCACACCGTGCCGCTGCTGACCACGGTGCGGCAGCCCGTCGAGGAGATGGGCGCGCGGTCGGTGGCGGAACTGCTGGAGGGTGTCGTGGACCGGCGGGTCGTGATGCCCACCACCCTGGTCCTGCGGGATTCCGCGTGAGGAGGCCGTTACTCCGTTCGGATACTGTGATCACCGCTTCTCGGATAGTGTGACCGCGCCGTGCGGTGACAATTTCGGGTTGATCGGGGAGGGCGACGCGGTGGCACGGGGGTTCGAGTGCACCTTCCTGGAACTGGACGCCATCGGGGACGCGCTGCAGTTGGACGTGCGGCAGTTCCCGTTCCAGTTCCCGGTGCACGGCGAAATGGTCGAAGAGCGAATCAGACTCATCAAGGCGGCGCACGCGTCGCTGGTCGGCAAGGGTCTGATCGAGGGCAGACGGTTCGCACCGGAGTTGGAGGAGGGTCTGACGACCTTTGCCCGCGGCCAGGTGGCGATC
>DASZXM010000698.1:0-8269 GCA_035546415.1 Pseudonocardiaceae bacterium | reverse complement strand
CGTTCGATCACGGCGAGGCTCGCCTCGAATTCGGCGACCCGGTCCGGGTCGGACAGCACGCCCCGCTCGCCGGCCGGCATGTCACCGGCGAAGAAGTTCAGCCCGACCAGGCGCACGCCCGCTTCATCAACCGCGCGCAGGAGGCCGTCGACCTCGGCCGACCCCGGTGCCGCCGACGGGAACGGCCACCACGACTCCACCGCCGTGAAGCCGGCGGCCCGCGCGGCCGCGAACCGTTCGCCGTACGCGTGCTCGGCGAACAGCAGGGACACGTTGGCCGCGAGTTCGTACCGCCCGATCCTCATTCCGCTTCCTTCCGCCCGGACAACCGCTCCACCTGCAGCAGCAGGGCCGAATGATCCAGGTCGCCCATGCCCTGCGCACGTAGCGACGCCACCAGGCCGGCCACCACGACGCCCAGCGGCGCCGCCGTTCCGGCCTGCCGGGCCGCCTCGCCGAAGATACCGAGGTCCTTGTGGTGCAGGTCCACCCGGAACCCGGGGGCGAAGTTCCGCGCCAGCATGGACGCTGCCTTCCGGTCCAGCACCGCGTTCCCGGCCAGGCCACCGGCCAGCACCCGCACCGCCGACTCCAGGTCGACGCCGTGGGCGTCCAGGAACGTCAGCGCCTCGCTGACCAGTTCGATGACACCGGCGACGATCAGTTGGTTGGCGGCCTTCACGGTCTGCCCGGAACCGACGTCACCCACGTGGACGACGGTCGTGCCGAGCACGTCCAGGATCGGCCGCGCCGACTCAACCGCCACCGCATCACCACCGACCATAATGGACAGCGTGCCGTCGATCGCGGCCTGTTCACCGCCGCTCACCGGGGCGTCGACGTACGACAGTCCGTGGCCGCCTGCCTGCTCCGCCAACTGTTTCGTGACGTCCGGGCGGATCGTGCTCATGTCGATGACGAGCGTGCCCGCCCTGGCGGCCGGGAAAACGTCGCGCATGACGTCCACAACGTCCGGTGAGTCGGGTAGCATCGTGACGACGGCGTCGGCGTCGCTCACCGCGTCAGATACGGAATCCGCACCCCGACCCCCGTCGCGGACGAACCGCTCGACCTTGCCGCGACTCCGATTGACCGCGACCACGTCGAAACCTGCCGCGCGAAGATTGCGTGCCATCGGTGCTCCCATGATGCCGAGCCCGACAAAAGCGATCGTGGTCACGGTTTTCCCTTCCGTGGAGAGTCAATGACGACGAACCTGAACGCACTGGCCGACGAGGCCGGCTGCCTGACGATGCTCGCCCTCGACCACCGCGAGTCCCTGCGCATCATGCTGAGCGCGAACGGCACCCGAGCGTCCGAGGCGGACGTGCTGGCGTTCAAACGCACCGCGATCCGCGAACTCGCTCCGGTGGCGAGCGCCGTGCTGCTGGACAAGGCCGCGGCACTGGACGCGCCCACCCGCGCGCTGGTGCCGGCCGGCAAGGCCGTCGTCCTCGCGGTGGACGCGTTCGACCAGCCGGCCGGGTCTCCCGTGCTGGCCAGCAGGCTGGACGACACGGTCGACGTGGACACGATCCGCCGCGCGGGCGCGGCAGCGGTCAAACTGCTCGTGCTGTGGCGACCGGACACCGGCGCCGACGAACGCGCCGACGACGTGTCCCGCTTCGTGGACCTCGCCCGGCGGGCCGGGGTCGCCGCGCTGGTCGAAGGCATCGTGCGGGTCGACGGCGACCGCGAGGAAGCCGTGCTGGCGGCCGCCGCCGAGCTGTGCTCGTTCCAACCGGACGTCTACAAGGCCGAGATCCCCGGCTACGTCGAGGGCGACCTGAGCCGGGTGCGGGCGGCGTCCGCACGGCTGACCGACGTCGCGCGGCGGCCGTGGGTGGTGCTGTCCAACGGCGTCCGTACGGCCGATTTCATTCCCGGACTGCGCGAGGCGTGCGCGGGCGGCGCGCTGGGCTTCATGGCCGGCCGCGCCGTGTTCCGCGACGTGGCGGGCAGCGCGGACCCGGCGGCCGGACTGCGCACGGTGTCCGCTCCGCGGCTGCGCCACATGGTCGAGGTGACGCATCAGACCCGGCTCACCGCGCGGCCGTGTTGATCACGACCAGTTTCGGCGCCGTCAGGGCCGCGACCGCGTACTTCACACCCTCCCGGCCATGACCGGAGTCCTTCACACCGCCGTAGGGCATCTGGTCGGCACGGAAGCTCGGGGACGCGTTCACCAGCACCGTGCCGGCCTGCGCCCGGCGCGCGAAGTCCAGCGCGTGCGCCAGGTCGTTGGTGTAGATCGCGGTGTTCAGGCCGAACCGCGAGTCGTTGACCTCGCGCAGGCCCTCGGCGACGTCCTTGATCCGCACGACCGTGACGACCGGCCCGAACACCTCCTCGCACCGCAGTGGCGACGCGGCCTCGACGTCGGTCAGCACCGTCGGCCGCAGCAGCCTGCCGGTCATCGTGCCGCCGGTGACCAGGCGGGCGCCGGCCGCCCCCGCGTCGGTCACCCACGACAGCACCCGCTCGGCCGCGGCCGGCGTGATCAGCGGACCGACGTCGGTGCGGTCGTCGGACGGGTCACCGACGACCAACGCGTCGACGGCCGTGCCGAACCGGTCGAGGAACTCGTCGGCGACCGCGTCGTGCACGTACAGCCGCTGCACCGAGATACACGCCTGACCGGCGTAGCCGAACCCGCCGGACACGGCGGCGGCCAGCGCCAGGTCCAGGTCGGCGCTCTCGTCGACCACCATCGCCGTGTTCGACCCGAGTTCCAGCACGTGGTGCTTGCGCGGCGAACCGGCCCTGATGTCCCAACCGACCGCCGACGAACCGGTGAACGTCAGCACGGCGACCCGGTCGTCGTCCTGCAGGATCGGCACGATCCGCATCGGGTCGCCGGTCACCAGGTTCAGCCACCCGGCCGGCAACCCGGCCTCGGCGAACGCCGCGACCAGCCAGCCCGCCGTCAGCGGAGTCTTCTCCGACGGCTTGAGCACCACCGGGCAGCCGGCCGCCAGCGCCGGGCCCAGCTTGTGCAGCACCAGGTTGCACGGGAAGTTGAACGGGGTGATCGCCCCGACGACGCCGATCGGTTCGGGCAGTGTCCACGCGATCAGCCCGTCGCCGACCGGGAATCCGTCCAGCTGCACGGCCTCGGCCGGCAGCCGACGGGCCTCGTCGGCGGACAGCCGCAACGTCGTGAGACCCCGGTCCACCTCGCCGCGGGCCGCCTTGATCGGCTTGCCCGCCTCGGCGGACAGCACCTGCGCCAGCTCCTCCCGCCGCTCGGCCACGATCCCGCCGACGGCGTCCAGGATCGCGGCCCTGCGGTGGGCCGGCAGACCGGTCGCGAGCACCCGCTCGGCCGCGTCGACCGCGGCCGTCACCTGCTCCGGTGTGGCGACGGCGTACGTGCCCAGCACGGTGTCGTCGTAGGGGCTGCGCACCGGTTCCCGGCCGGTTCCGTCGATCCACCGGCCGTCCACGTAGAGCTGCTGATCGCGCATCGTCGCCTCTCGTCACCTGCTGAGTTACCTGCTGCGTCGTCACCCGCTGGTTCGTTACCTGCGGAGTCGTTGGTCGACCGCTGCGGCGAACTCCGCCGTGCCGGCCGTGCCGCCCAGGTCGCGGGTGCGGACACCGTCGGCGAGGCACGCCTCGAACGCCGCCTCGATGTCGTCGGCGGCCGCGGGCTGCCCGAGGTGGCGCAGCATCATCGCGCCCGCCCACAGCTGGCCGACCGGGTTCGCCACGCCCTGCCCGGCGATGTCCGGAGCCGAGCCGTGCACCGGCTCGAACATCGACGGGTACCGGCGCTCGGGGTCGATGTTCCCGCTGGGCGCCACGCCGATCGACCCGGCCAGCGCGCCCGCCAGGTCGGACAGGATGTCGCCGAACAGGTTCGACGCCACGATCACGTCGAACGACTCCGGGTCCATCACCAATTTCGCGGCCAAGGCGTCGATCAGCACCTTCGACAGCGTCACCCCGGGTGTCCCGGCGACCGTCTCGGCGACCACCTCGTCCCAGAACGGCATCGTGTGGATGATCCCGTTCGACTTGGTGGCCGACGTCAACCGGCCGGACCGGGTGGCCGCCAGCCCCGCCGCGTACGCCGCGATCCGGCGGACGCCCCTGCGGGTGAAGATCGCCTCCTGAACGGCGGCCTCCTCCGGCTGGCCGGTGTAGATCCGGCCGCCGACCGACGAGTACTCGCCCTCCACGTTCTCCCGCACGATCACCAGGTCGACGCGCCCGGCGACCCTGGGCGGCACGCCGGCCAGCGAGCGCACCGGGCGCAGGTTGACGTACTGGTCGAACGACCGGCGGATCGGGATCAGCAGGCCCCACAGCGTGTCCACGTCCGGGATGCTCGGGTCACCGACCGCGCCGAGGAAGATCGCGTCGTGCCCGGCCAGCCGGTCCAGGCCGTCGGTGGGCATCATCCGGCCGTGCCGGTGGTAGTACGCCGAACCCCAGTCGTATTCGGTGACGTCCAGCTCGAAGCCGTGCCGCTCGGCCGCGATGCGCAGCGAGCCCAGCGCGGCCGGCACTACCTCGGGGCCGATGCCGTCGCCGGCGATCACCGCGATCGAATAGCGTGTCATTTCCGTGTCCTCTGCTCCGCCGCCACGACGTCGACCTCGACGTCGTGGTCCTTCAGCACGGCCAGTTGCTCGTCGGTGATGCCGTCGTCGATGATCACCCGGTCCAGTTCGGACAGTGAGCACGCGCGCACCATGGCCGAGATCGACCACTTGCTGGAGTCGGTCAGCAGGATCACCTCGTCGGCCACGCCGATCAGCGCGCGCTTGGTCACGGCGTCGAAGTCGTTGCCGCAGTAGACGCCACCGGTGCTCAGGCCGGACGCGGCCAGGAAGAACGTCCGCACCCGCAGCTCGCCGATCGCGGTCACGGTGGCCTGCCCGGCGAACGACTGGGTGCTCGGGTGCAGCTTGCCGCCCAGCGCGACGACCTCGACACCCTCGTGCGCGACCAGTGTGTTGATCACCGAGAGCGACGGTGTCACGACGGTGATCTGCGCGTGCGGCGGCAGGACGGCGGCCAGCTCGTGGGTCGTCGTGCCGGCGTCCAGCGCGATCGCGCCGTGCCGGGGCACGTACACCAGGGCGTGCTCGGCGATCGCCCGTTTCGCCTCCTTCATCCGGCTGGACCTGGCGCGGAAGTCGGTGCCGGTGATCGCGGCCTGCGGCAGCATGGTGACGCCACCGTGCACGCCGCGCAGCTGGCTGTCCTCGGTGAGCGCACGGATGTCGCGGCGGATCGTCATGTCGGACACGGCGAACGCCTGGGACAGCTCCAGGATCGTGCAGAAGCCCTGGCGTTCGACCAGTTCGATGATCTGCGCGCGGCGGTCCTCGGCCGTCGTGTACGCGCGTCGTTGCTGGTCAGGGCGCGGCATGGCGGCCCTCGCGGCACGTGGCTGGCATGACTGCACACTGTAAGCGCACCGCGGGCCTACTTCACGGCCAGCGCGTTGGCGGGGGACGCCGCGGTCCGCGGCAGGTTCAGCGGCGCCGACGTCAGACACACCCGGTACGCACCGTCGACGGCGCAGTCCTCGGCCAGCCGGTCCAGTTGCCACAGTTCGCCGATCGGCAGGCCCAGCATGGGCAGCAGCCGGGTGTGCAGCGACACCTCGTGCCGCCGGGCCGGGTCGGCGTTGATCTCGGCCCGCAGCACGGGGTCCAGTTGGGCGCCCGGCGGCCACAACTCGAATCCGGGGTTGTCGGCGGCGACGGCGGCCGGGTGCAGGTTCCACAGCACCCGCGCCGTGTCCTCGACGGCCAGCAGCCCCGGGTTGGTCAACGCCGGCACCGGTGCGATCGCGGCCCGCTGCTCCGGTGTGAGGCCCTCGTACCAGGCGATCCAGCCGGTCCGGATGAGCAGCACGTCGCCGGTGCGCACCTCGCCGCCCTGGTCGGCGATGGTGTCCAGGACGTCCTGCCCGGTGATCGGGTCGGGCGTGCCGTGGGCCAGCGGCCGGCCCGCCTTCGCCCGCCACCGCGCCACGTCGACCAGCACGGCACCGCCCACGATGCCGCGCTCGGCCCACGCACTCATGCCGTGGTCGGTGATGCCGTTGTAGTTGCCGTAGCCGTGCCGGGACACGTGGCCGAAACCATCCCACTGACTGGAGCCCTGGGTGTTCCAGTCGCTGATCACGTCGTTGAGCGACGACGAACTCGTCGACGGCACGATGTCGTGCCGTAGCGTTGGCCGGTCGAACAGCGGTGGGTCGGGCAGGTCGAGTCGCCAGTTGAGCGGGAACACCGCACCGGACGCCACCTCCCGCATCGCGCGGCGGGTGGCCTCCCGGGTGACGAGGTTCAGGCAGCCGAGCCGGTCGTCCGCCCCCCACAGTCCCCAGGAACACCGCAGCCCGCCGGTGAGTGGCAGGTCGTCGTATTCCGGTGGCATGCCGCCGAACGTAACGACCGGTGTGACCGGATGTCAACAACTCAACATCCGATGTTGGACACAGTGTCCGATGAGGACTCGAACAAAGTCGTTGTTTGCAGTGCGCACAAAGATAACCCATATGTGCCAACGATTGTGCGAGCTGCGCACGCCAGGACACGACACGGCAACGGCGACGGGAACGCGTGTTGACTTCCGAACATGCCCGTGTCACTGTGAGCCATCTGACGCGGGCTGCGGACCACTCACGACGCAGCCGTTCCACACCGGCGCCGCGGCCCACCACGGCCGTCCCGCCGGCGCACCCAGGCACGCGCCGCCGTGCCCGGCCTACCCCACATCTTCGATCCCCCAACGGTTCGGGAGCCCCACCATGCGTCATCGGCGACCACTTCTCGTGCGATCCCTTGCCTGTTTCACCGCCGCTGCCGCGGTCACCGCGCTCTCGGCGTGCTCGGCCGAGAACTCGTCGGGCGGCGGCAGCGTCAAACCGACCTCGTACTCGATCGGCGCCGCCCTGCCGCTGTCCGGGCCGAGCACCGCGCTGGGCCAGTACTTCCAGCGCGGCGTCGCAACCGCCGTGCAGCAGGTCAACGACGCGGGCGGCATCGACGGCGTGAAGCTGAACGTCTACTACGCGGACAACCAGCTGCAGGCGGCGGCGTCGGTGACCGCGATGAACCAGCTGATCTCGCAGCACAGCACCCAGGCGGTGATCATGACGTCCAGCGCGGGCGTCACGGCGACGGCGCCGATCGCCACCAAGGACAACGTGCTGATGCTCAACCCCGGCGGCGAGGACCCCACGCTGCAGAAGCTGTCGCCGAACCTGATCAGCAACATCCCGAACGTCAAGACCGAGGTCGACGTGATGCTGCCGTACCTGCGGCAGCAGGGCCACCAGCGGATGGCGATGTACGCCGAGGGCGACGCGCTCGGCGCGACGACCACGGACCTGGTGAAGCAGGAGTGGACCAAGCTCGGCGGCACGTTCCTGGGCGCGGAGTCCGAGCCGATCACGGTCGTCGACCACTCGTCGGTGATCGCGAAGTTCAAGTCGATGAACCCGGACATCCTCTACGTCCTGGCCGGTGGCCAGCAGGCCGGCACGTTCGTGCAGCAGGCCCGGCAGGAGGGCCTGACCGTGCAGATGGTCGGCGCCAGCCCGCTGCAGGGCGGTGACCTGATCCCGGTGGCCAAGCAGGCCGCCGAAGGCATCCTCGACTCGGACATCGCGCAGCCGCTCAAGCCGGACAACCCGAAGGCCGTCGCGTACCAGAAGGAGTTCGCGAAGCTGTACCCCGGCCAGGACCCGACGAACGTGTACTCGGTGTTCGCGCACGATGCCGTGCTGATCTACGCGCAGGCCGCGCAGTACATGGTGGACCACAAGATCCCGTACAACGGCGCGAACCTGGCGAAGGCGATCCTGACCATCAAGTCGTTCCAGGTGGCCGGTGGCACCACCGTGTTCAGCCCGGACGGCAGTTCGACGGCGGCCATCACGTTCTCCAAGATCCAGGGTGGCAAGTTCGTGCCGTTCAAGACCGTGCCGGCCGCGGGCTCCTGACATGCTCGCCATCCAGGAACTGATCAACGGTCTCACCCTCGGCGGCATCTACGCCGTGGTGGCGATGAGCTTCTCGGTGATCTTCTCGGTCACCCGGACGTTCCACTTCGCCCACGGGGCCGTGTACATGTGGGTGGCCTACGTGGTCGCCACGCTGGAGACGGGCGGCGCCGGGTTCCTCGGCGCCCTCGCCGTCGGCCTGGTCACGTCGATCGTGCTGACGCTGGCCATCGAGTTCGTCGTCTACCGGCCGATGCGCAGGCGCGGCGCGACGGGCCTGTCCATCTTCGTGGCGTC
>DASZXM010000697.1:0-7012 GCA_035546415.1 Pseudonocardiaceae bacterium | reverse complement strand
CCGAGGTCGACGATCGTCAGGTCGGGCAGCAGTTGCCGGCGGACGGTGGAGCCCATGCCGTCGGCGCCGACCAGCACGTCGCCGGTGCGGGTGGTGCCGTCGGCGAAGTCGGCCCGGACGGTGCCGTCCGGCAGTTCGGTGTAGCCGGTCAGGTGGCGGTCGAAGTGCACGCGGCCGTCCAGGTCGGCGAGCAGCAGGTGGCGCAGCACGTGCCTGTCGAACAGCAGGCCCTCGTCGTTGGGCGGCGCGGTGGCCAGCAGGGTGAGCTGCTCGTCGACGCACCGGCCCTCCCCGGGCGTGGTGCCGCTGATCGCGTGCAGCAGCGGCAGCAGCCGGGGCGGCACGCAGTGTTCCAGGTCGTCGACTCCCCTGTTCAGCAGGCCGATCCGGTAGCCCTGGAACCGGGTCTCGACGGCCGCGTCCCGCTCGTGGACCTCGACGTCGATGCCGAGCCTGATCAGGCAGTGCGCGAGAGCCAGCCCGCCGAGGCCGGCACCGATCACGATGACTCACATGGTGTGTCCCCCTTCGCCGGCGTGAACTAAGTTCACGTGAACTTAGTTCACCCTAGAGCCCGACGACTCACCTGGCAAGCTGTTCGCGTGTCACGACGGGACGAGGTGCTGGCAGCGGCGCTGGAACTGCTGGACGAGGTGGGCATCGACGCGCTCACCACGCGCCGCCTCGCCGAGCGCCTCGGCGTGCAGCCGGGCGCGCTCTACCGGCACTTCGCCAGCAAGCGCGAGCTGCTGGACGCGATGGTCGAGCGGATCGCGTCGGACGGCCCGCCGATCGACACGAGCGGTGACTGGGTGGATCAGGTCCGCGCGATCGCGACGGCGATGCGAGCCGGCATGTTGGCCCACCGCGACGGCGCGCGGCTCCTCGCCACGCTGGCCAAGCCCGGGCCTGCCGCGCTCGCGGGGTGGCAGCGGTTCGTCGACCTGCTCCGCGGCGCCGGCCTGACCGAACCGGCCGCGATCCTGGCGGTCGACACGATCCTCGCCTACGTCAACGGCTCCACGATCGAGGAACAGGCACGTCGCGACGAAAACCCGCAGCTGAAGGAATTCGGCTTCCGGGCCGGCCTCGACCTGATCATCGCCGGTATCAAGGCCGTCCTGGACGGCACCGCGCCACCGATGGACCTGCCGGTGGACCTGCCGGCGACACGGTAGACGTGGTCACGCCGCCGATCCCGCATCGCGGCGAAATCGGCAACCACCCACCACCCGAACTCAAGCCCCCGGCAGAGCCGCCAGTTGTGTCGTCAGGCGGTCGATTTCGGACTTCGCCGTGCCGCGGCGGGTGGTGATCTTCGCGACCACGTCCGCGGGCGCCTTGCCGGTGAAGTTGGGATTGCCCAGTTTCGACTCACACTGGGCGAGTTCCTTCTCCGCCGCCGCCAGGTCCTTGGCCAAACGCTTGCGTTCCGCCTCGACGTCGATCACGCCGGACAGGTCCAGGCGCACCGTGACCGTGCCCGTGGACAGCGCCACCTCCAGTGCCGCCGACGGCGCGAAACCGTCCGCCGGTGCGTCGAGCCTCGTGAGTGCCCGCACCGCTGCCTCGTGGTCCAGCAGACCGGCGCAGCATGCGCCGGACAGTTCCGCCGGCACCTTCTTCGTCGGCGCGAGACCCTGGTCGCTGCGGAAGCGGCGGATCTCCGTGACCAGTTTGCGCATCGCCTCGACGCGCTCCGTCGACGCGGCGTCCGGCTCCGCACCGGACACCGTCGGCCACGGCGCCACGACCACCGACTTCTCGCCGGTCAGCGTCGTCCACAGGCGCTCGGTCACGAACGGCATCAGTGGGTGCAGCAGCCGCAGCACGACGTCCAGCACGTGCCCGAGGACCGCCCGCGTCGCGTCCGCCCGCGCACCGCCCTCGGCGATCTGCACCTTCGACAACTCGACGTACCAGTCACAGAACTCGTCCCACGTGAAGTGGTACAGCGCCTCCGCCAGCCGCGCGTACTCGAACTCGTCGAACGACGTGTCCACTTCGGACACCAGCTGGTCGAGCCGGTCCAGGATCCACCGGTCGACGTCGGTCAGCGACGCGCGGTCGGGCACCGGCGTGGCCACCGTCGCACCGTTGGCCAGCGCGAACCTGGTGGCGTTCCACAGCTTCGTGCCGAAGCGGCGGGAGCCGTCCACCCACTCCTCGCTGATCGGCACGTCCGCGCCGGGGTTCGCGCCGCGCAGCAGCGTGAAGCGCAGCGCGTCCGCGCCGTACTCGTCCAGCCACTCCAGCGGGTCGACGACGTTGCCCGACGACTTCGACATCTTCTTGCCGAACTTGTCCCGGACCATGCCGTGCAACACGATCGTGTGGAACGGCGGCGCACCGTCCATCGCGTACAGGCCGAACATCATCATCCGGATGACCCAGAAGAACAGGATGTCGTAGCCGGTCACCAGGACGCTGGTCGGGTAGAACTTGGCCAGGTCGGCCGTCTGCTCCGGCCAGCCCATCGTGGAGAACGGCCACAGGCCGCTGGAGAACCACGTGTCCAGCACGTCCTCGTCCTGGCGCCAGCCGGCCGGCGGCTCCTCGCCCGGGCCGACGCACACCATCTCGCCGTTCGGCCCGTACCAGACCGGGATCCGGTGGCCCCACCACAGCTGCCGGGAGATGCACCAGTCGTGCAGGTTGTCCACCCAGTCGAAGTAGCGCTTGGCCATCTCCGGCGGGCTGATCGCCACCTGACCGGACCGCACCGCGTCACCGGCCGCCTTCGCCAGCGGCCCGACCTTCACGAACCACTGCAGCGACAGGCGCGGCTCGATCGGCTCCTTCGACCGCTCCGAGTGCCCCACCGAGTGCAGGTAGGGGCGCTTCTCCGCGACGATCCGGCCCTGCGCGCGCAGCGCCTCGCGCACCGCGACCCGCGCCTCGAACCGGTCCAGGCCGTCGAACTCGGTGCCCGTGTCGGCGATCCGGCCCTGCTCGTCCATGATCGTCGGCATCGGCAGGCCGTGCCGCTGGCCGATCTCGAAGTCGTTCGGGTCGTGCGCGGGCGTCACCTTCACCGCGCCGGTGCCGAACTCGGGGTCGACGTGCTCGTCGGCGATGACCGGGATCATCCTGCCGGTCAGCGGCAGCTCCACCTCGGTGCCGACGAGGTGCTTGTAGCGCTCGTCGTCCGGGTGCACCGCGACGGCCGTGTCGCCGAGCATCGTCTCGACGCGCGTGGTCGCCACGACGATCGAGTGGTCACCGTCGCCGTACCGCATGGAGACGAGTTCGCCCTCGACCTCCTTGTGCGTCACCTCGGCGTCGGACAGGCCGGACCGCAGCGTCGGCGACCAGTTGACCAGCCGTTCCGCCCGGTAGATCAGGCCCTCGTCGTAGAGGCGCTTGAACATCGTCTGCACGGCCATGGACAGACCCGCGTCCATGGTGAACCGCTCGCGCGTCCAGTCGACGCTGTCGCCGAGGCGACGCATCTGGGCGAGGATCCGGCCGCCGTACTCGGCCTTCCACTGCCACACCCGGTCCACGAACGCCTCGCGGCCCAGCTCCCGGCGGCTGGTGCCCTCGGCCCGCAGCTCCTGCTCCACCAGGGCGTGCACGGCGATGCTCGCGTGGTCCATGCCGGGCAGCCACAGCGCCTCGTGGCCCTGCATCCGACGGCGCCGGACCAGCGCGTCGATCAGGCTGTGCTCGAACGCGTGACCCATGTGCAGGCTGCCGGTGACGTTCGGCGGCGGGATCACGATGCTGTACGCGGGGCGGTCGCTCTTCGCGTCCGCGGTGAAGTAACCGGACGCCACCCACTCCTCGTAGAGCGCGCCCTCTACCTCCGCCGGAATCCAGTTCGGCGGGAGGTCATGGTGGCGCTGAGCAGGCATGGTTTCGGTCACGGAGGCAATTCTACGAACCCGTCGCGGAGAGATTGACAACGGCTGTCGGCCACCGGTGGTGACTTCGCACCGGCGAAGGCGGACGATGGTGACATGACCACGAAACCACCCCGCGATGACATCGACGAGACGAAACTGAAGGTCTCCGAGCCGAAGAAGTGGGCCGCCGGGGTGACCGGCGTCGTCGTGTCGGCCGAGCGTGGTTTCGAACAGATGGGCGCCACCCGGACGGTGCGCACGCTGCGGCTGCTCAACCAGAAGGAGGGGTTCGACTGTCCGGGCTGCGCGTGGCCGGACCCGCAGGACCACCGCAAGCTCGCCGAGTTCTGCGAGAACGGTGCCAAGGCGGTCGCCGAGGAGGCCACACTGCGGCGCGTCGGCCCGGAGTTCTTCGCCGCGCACCCGGTCGCCGAGCTGGCCGAGCGCACCGACTACTGGCTGGGCCAGCAGGGCCGCCTGACCCACCCGATGGTGTTGCGACCGGACGCCACGCACTACGAACCGATCGGGTGGGACGACGCGTTTCAGCTGGTCAGCGACCATCTGAAGGCGCTGGACTCGCCGGACGAGGCCGTGTTCTACACGTCCGGCCGGACCAGCAACGAGGCCGCGTTCACCTACCAGCTGCTGGTGCGGTCGTTCGGCACGAACAACCTGCCCGACTGCTCCAACATGTGCCACGAGTCGTCCGGCTCGGCGCTGAGTGAGACGATCGGGATCGGCAAGGGCTCGGTCAGCCTGTCCGACTTCGCGCAGGCCGACCTGATCGTGGTCGTCGGCCAGAACCCCGGCACCAACCATCCGCGGATGCTGTCCGCGCTGGAGGAGGCCAAGGACGCGGGCGCGGCGATCGTCGCGGTCAACCCGCTGCCCGAGGCCGGGTTGATGCGGTTCAAGAACCCGCAGCGGGTGAACGGCGTTATCGGCAGGGGCACACCGCTGGCCGACGAGTTCTGCCAGGTGCGCCTCGGCGGCGACATGGCGCTGTTCCAGGCGGTCGGGCATCTGTTGCTGGCCAAGGAGAACGCGGCGCCGGGCACGGTGGTGGACCAGGACTTCGTCGACACCCACACGCACGGTTTCGCCGAGTACGCCGCACACGTCGCCGACCTGGACTGGGACGCCGTCGACCGCGCCACCGGCCTGGACCGCGCACAGATCGCCGGCCTGGCCGACCGGTTCGCGTCCTCGCGGCGCACGATCGTCTGCTGGGCGATGGGGCTGACGCAGCACAAGCACTCCGTGGCCACGATCAAGGAGATCGTGAACGTGCTGCTGCTGCGCGGGATGATCGGCAAACCGGGTGCCGGCGTGTGCCCGGTGCGCGGGCACTCCAACGTGCAGGGTGACCGCACGATGGGCATCTGGGAGCGGCCGGCGGCGAAGTTCCTGGACAACCTGGAGAACGAGTTCGGCGTCCTGATGCCCCGCGAGCACGGCTACGACACGGTCGCGGCACTGCGTGCGATGTCGCAGGGCAAGGTGAAGGTCTTCGTCGCGATGGGCGGCAACTTCGTGTCCGCGACGCCGGACACCGAACTGACCGAAGCGGCCCTGCGGTCGTGTCAGCTGACGGTGCAGGTGTCGACGAAGCTGAACCGGTCGCACGTGGTCGCCGGCCGGACGGCGCTGATCCTGCCGGCGCTCGGCCGGACCGAGCGGGACGACCGGCACGGCGAGCAGTTCGTCACCGTCGAGGACTCGATGTCGATGGTGCACCGGTCGCGCGGCCGGTTGGCGCCGGCCAGCGAGCACCTGTTGTCCGAGGTGGCGATCGTGTGCCGTTTGGCGCGCACGCTGCTCGGGAAGAACCACCCCGTGGAATGGGAGACGTTCGAGCACGACTACGACGTGATCCGCGAGCACATCGCGGCCGTCGTGCCGGGCTGCGCCGACTACAACGCGAAGGTGCGCACGCCCAACGGCTTCCAACTGCCACACCCACCGCGGGACTCGCGCACGTTCCCGACCGCGACCGGCAAGGCCAACCTGACCGTGAACGAGCTGTGGTTCCCGGTCGTGCCGGAGGGCAGGCTGCTGCTGCAGTCGCTGCGCAGCCATGACCAGTACAACACGACGATCTACGGCCTGGACGACCGTTACCGCGGTGTCAAGGACGGCAGAAGGGTCGTCTTCGCGCACCCGGACGACATCCGGGCCGTCGGCCTGTCCGACGGTGACCTGGTCGACCTGGTCAGCGAGTTCACCGAACCGTCGGGTGCGATGAGCGAACGGCGGGCCACGGCGTTCCGGTTGATCGGCTACCCGACGGCCCGCGGCTGCGCGGCCACGTACTTCCCGGAGGCGAACCCGTTGGTGCCGTTGGAGTCCTACGCCGAGACGTCGCACACGCCGACGTCCAAGTCGATCATCGTGCGACTGGAGCGGGTCTGATGGGACGTGTCACGGTCCGGCGCCCGGTGATCCGGCTGTCCGCCGACGGCGAGCGCAGGCGGCCGGACACGCTGGCCGCCGAGGAGCCGTTCGAGATCCGGGTCAACGACGTCCCGCTGACCGTCACCATGCGCACGCCGGGCGACGACGTCGAGCTGGCGCACGGGTTCCTGCTCACCGAGGGCGTGATCGGCGATCGCGAGGACGTGCTGACGGCCCGGTACTGCGCCGGCACGGACGACGACGGCGCGAACACGTACAACGTGCTGGACGTGCGGCTCGCGCCGCACGTGCCGCCGCCCGACCCGTCGGTGACCCGGAACTTCTACACGACGTCGTCGTGCGGGGTGTGCGGCAAGGCGGCGCTGGACGCGGTCCGCCTGGCCACGCGTTTCCCGCCCGGCACGGACGAGAGCCGGGTGACCACGACGGTCCTCGCCGGGATGCCCGACCAGTTGCGTGCCAAGCAGAAGCTGTTCGCGTCCACCGGTGGCATCCACGCCGCGGGCCTGTTCACGGCCGACGGCGAGCTGCTGGCGGTGCGCGAGGACGTCGGCCGGCACAACGCGGTGGACAAGGTGCTGGGCTGGGCCCTGTTGGGCGGCCGGGTGCCGCTGGCCGGGTGTGTGCTGCTGGTGTCCGGGCGGGCGTCGTTCGAACTGGCCCAGAAGGCCGCGATGGCCGGTGTCCCGGTGCTGGCCGCGGTGTCGGCACCGTCGTCACTGGCCGTGGATGTCGCCGAGGAACAG
>DASZXM010000696.1:0-4570 GCA_035546415.1 Pseudonocardiaceae bacterium | reverse complement strand
CGCGCGGCGCCGTGTACGGGCGGGAGTTGGTGAAGCGGTCCATCGTGAAGTACGGCGCGTCGTCGCGGATCCACTCGACGGGGATCTCCACCATGCCGGTGGGGATGCCGTCGGCGACGATCTCGTACGGCTCGTCGTCGGCCATCAGCGACGAGTCGTACGTCAGGCCCAGGTCGCGGGAGATGGCCAGCGTGTGGTGGCTGAAGTCCCAGGACGGCGTGCGGATGCCGACCGGTGGCACGCCGGCCACCTGGGTGAGCGTGTCGTACGCGCGGAACGCCAGTTCCCGTTCGGCCGACTCGTCCAACAGCGCGTTGCGCTCATGGATCCAGCCGTGCATGCCGACCTCGTGGCCTTCATCCACATAGGACTTGATCTCGTCCGGCCGCAGCAGCGCGCACACGGCCGGCACGAAGAACGTGGCCGGGATGTCGTGGCGGGACAACAGGTCCAGCACTCGGGGCACGCCGACCCGGGCGCCGTACTCGCCCTGGGACAGTTTACCCGGGCCGGTTTCGTTGGCGCGCAACGAGATTGTCTCATGATCGGAGTCGAACGACAGTGCCACCGCCACCTTCGCACCGTGCGGCCAGCCGGGGGTCAGCGAGCGGCCGGCCCGCACCCGGTCCACGTGTTCCCGCCAGGTGCGCTCGGGCCACTCCCACGGTTCAGCCGGCACGGCCGGTCCCCTGCAGTTCGGCAACTGGTTCCGCGCCGAGCGCGGCGACCATCTGGTCGCGCACCCGGTCCAGGTGGGTGGCCATCACGGCGGCGGCCCGGTCGGGGTCGCGGGCGGCGATCGCGGCGATCAGCCCGTCGTGGTCGTCCATGGACGCCCTGGTGTGCGCCGGGTCGACGTCGTGCGTGCTGCGCAGCAGGATCACCTGCTGCTGCACCAGCCGCACCTGGTCGGCGACCCGAGGGCTGTCGGCGGCGTCCAGCAGGCTGCGGTGGAACGCGATGTCCAGCCGGTAGGGCGGCCGGCGGCCGGCGTCGAAGCTGCGCCGCGAGTCCGCGCTGACCTGGCGCAACGCGGCGAGCCCGGCGTCGGTGCGGCGGACGGCGGCCAGCCGTGCCGCCGCGCACTCCAGCGCGGAACGAAGCTCGAACAGCGCGTACAGCTCGGGGATGTCGGCCTGCGGGACGTGCGCCCCGCGGTGTGGCACGTAGACCAGGAGACCCTCGCTGATCAGGTGGCGGATCGCCTCGCGCAGCGGGCCGCGGCTGATCCGCATCCGCTGCGCCAGTTCGACCTCGTTGACCCGCTGGCCGGGCGGGATCTCGCCGGTCAGCACCAGTTCACGCAGCACCTCGACGGTCTGCCCGGCCAGGCTCTGCCGCTGCGGGACCGGACCTGTCATGTGCGTCTCCCTGGTCTCGACAACGGCCACCGTGCATCGCAAACTGCCAACAGTCGACAGTCGTCAGTTCAACTCTGAGTAATCAGTCCATCGCGATTCGGGCGCTACTGTCAAGAGTGCCCGATACACCGTGAGCCGGGAAGGGACGGGGCCGAGTGCACGAAGTGGTCGCCGAGGTCTGGCGGAACGATCTGATCGAATCGGTGCATCACGGGTCCGTCGTCGGGCTGAACAGCGACGGCACGGTCGCGTTCACCGTCGGCACACCGGAGGCCGTGACCTACCCGCGGTCGTCGGCCAAGCCGCTGCAGGGCACCGGCATGGCCCGCAACGGCCTGGCCCTGGACGACGAACTGCTGGCGCTGTCGTGCGCCAGCCACCCCGGTGAGCGCTTCCACATCGACGGCGTGCGGCGCATCCTGGCCGGCGTCGGCCTCACCCCCGACGACCTGCAGTGCACCCCGGACCTGCCGGCCAACGAGGAGCACCGGCGGGCCCTGCTGATCGAGGGCGTGCCGGCGGCACCGCTGTACATGAACTGCTCCGGCAAACATGCCGCGATGCTGGCGACCACGGTGCGCAACGGCTGGCCGACGGCCACCTACCGGGACCCGGCGCACCCGGTGCAGGTGGCGATCCGGCAGACCGTGGAGGAGCTGGCCGGCGAGCGCGTCGGGCACATCGGCGTCGACGGCTGTGGCGCTCCCCTGCTCGGCATCACGCTGACCGGCCTGGCCAGAGCGTTCCGGGCGCTGGGCACGGCCGGGGCCGGCAGCGTCGAGCACCGCGTCGGCACGGCGATGAACACCTACCCGGAGTGGGTCGGCGGGACGGGCAGCGAGGTGGCGCGGCTGATGCGGGCCCTGCCGGGCGCGGTGTCCAAGGACGGCGCCGAAGGCGTGCACGCGATCGGCCTGCCGGACGGGCGTGCGGTGGCGCTGAAGATCGCGGACGGCGCGCCACGGGCCCGGTCGGCGGTCATGGTGGCGGCGCTGCGCAGGCTCGGGGTGGACGCCGACGGCCTGCGTGACCTGGAGTCGGCCCCGGTCCTGGGCCACGGTGAGCCGGTCGGCGCGGTACGGCCCGCGAAGGCCGTGGTCGGCTAGCGGTCGGCGACAGCCCGCGAACGCCACTCCACCCGCGCCACGGACGCCCGCCGGCCGACACCGGCTGCCCGAGGCGACGCCGGGGCCGCCTGACCGGCCGCTGCGTGGTCGGCCGCGGCGTCGGCGTGTTTCGGTGAGCGGCGTAGCTGGCTGCTGCCTGCGGAAATGCGGGCGGTGAGTGCGACGCCACCCGGGCGGCGTCCGCCGTTCGCCGGGTCGAGCGACTACCGTGGGGGTCGTGAACGCTCAGCAGGACGACGGGCGTGACGACGACCCGATCGCCGACGAGCTGATCGGCCTCGACCCCGACGACCCGGAGACCCGCGCCTTCGCCGACCACCTGCGGCGGATGCAGGCGCCGGCGAACTCCTTCACCGTCGAGGGGTACGTGCGCGGCGTCGGCGAGTTCGCGAACTCGGCGAACCGGGCGAACGGCCACCGGCGGCTGATGGCCGTGATTGTGGTGGGACTCATCCTGCTCGGTGTCCTGTGGGCGGTATGGCAGACGCTCGGCACGGTGTTGTCAACGTTCGTAGGGTCGTAAAAATCTCACGTAAGGTGGAGGTATGAAGCCCGTCGTCGGCGTCACCCCGAAGGTTGTGAAGTCGGACAGCGAGTGGCGTTCGCAGCTCAGCAAGGACGAGTACGCCGTGCTCCGGAATGCGGCGACCGAACGGCCGTGGACCGGCGAGTACACCGACACGAAGACCGTCGGCGTGTACCGGTGCCGGGCCTGTGGGGCCGAACTGTTCCGCAGCGACACCAAGTTCGACTCGCATTGCGGCTGGCCGTCGTTCTGGTCCCCGCTGGCCGGGGACAGCGTGGTGTTGCGCGAGGACCGCGCCATGGGCATGGTGCGCACCGAGGTCCTGTGCGCGACCTGCCACAGCCACCTCGGCCACGTGTTCGAGGGCGAGGGCTACGGCACCCCGACCGACCAGCGCTACTGCATCAACTCGATCAGCCTGACGCTCGTCCCCGACGAGTCCTGACCCCCCCTGCAGGAAAGGCCTGGTGTGCCCGGCATACCAGGCCTTTGCCGTGTTCAGAAACGCCAGCGGGTGGCGCCGTGCGGCTCGGTGGTGGCGACGCCGACCACCGTGTGACACGTCAACCGGTAGACGGGCCAGGGCGCGGGCCCGGCGCTCGGGGCGTTGTAGGGCGCCGTCAGCGCGTCGCCTTCGACGGTCGCCGGCCAACCGCCGTCCCGGTAACCGGCCGCGACGGCCTCCAGCGTGGCGGCCTCGGTCACCCGCGCCGCCGTTCCTTCGAGCACCAGGTCGATGCCGGCCAGCCGGGCGGAGATCGTGCACTTCGGGTTGACGGCCAGGTCGCGTGACTTGCGGGTGCCCGGTCCGCTGACGAAGTACAGCACGCCGGCCAGCCACTGCGCGCCGACGCCGGCCGCGTGCGGCGTGCCGTCCGGCCGGCAGGTGCCCAGGAAGAACGTGTTGTCAGCCGGTTCGGGCGTGTCCAGGGCCGCCTGGGCGCGGCTCCAGGGCAGGGCGGCGTGGCCGTAGCGGTCCAGGTTCGTGGTCTCGACAGGAGTCACATCGGTCATGCCCATGAGACGACGGGCAATCCGGAAACTCATCGGTCGGCTTTCACCACCACTCGGCCGGGTCGCTGCCCGGCACGTGCGGCGCGTGGTCGTACCGCGGCGGAGCACCTGGCAGATCACCGGGAAACCGCACATGCGTCAACCGGCCGAACGGGCTGTCCACCTCGGCGAACAGGTCCGCCGCGTCCGCCGGTGCCGGCCGCTCGGCCGACGGGACACCCTCGGGCAGCCGGCCGATGCCATCCAGCCAGGCACCGGTCCGGGCCAACGCCAACCGCAGGTGCCACGAGCCGCCCTCGGCGCGCTGCCGGCGCAGCGCGGTCATGATCGCCGCCGCTGCCAGCCAGCCGGTGCCGTGGTCCAGGGCCTGCACCGGCAGCGGAGTCGGGCGGTCCGCGCCTGCCGCGCGTGCGCCGTCGTCGGCGATGCCGCTGGCCATCTGCACCAGGCTGTCGAACCCGCGGCGGCGGCGCCACGGACCGGTGTGGCCGTAGGCGGACAGGTCGAGTGCGACGATGCCGGGGCGCAGCGCAGCCAGGTCC
>DASZXM010000695.1:0-4796 GCA_035546415.1 Pseudonocardiaceae bacterium | reverse complement strand
CCTGCGCGACGACCCGCCACCGCCCCTCCCGGTCCACACGCTCCCGCACGCCCTGGACGCCGTGCTGGCCCTGGACCGGCCGGGCATGCTGGACGACGCCTACGACCTGCGCGAGTTCCACCCGGGCGACAGGTTCACCGTCGGCCCGTTCGACATCACCACGGCCGCCCTGCCGCACTTCGTCCCCAACGCCGGTTTCCGCCTGTCGGCGGCCGGCTGGACTCTCGCCTACACCGGCGACACGGGGCCCAGCGACGCCATCGTCACCCTGGCCCGGGACGCCGACGTACTGCTCGCCGAGGCATCCGTCCCGGAACGCTTCGCGTCACCGCGTGACGCGATGTACCTGTCCACCGCACGCCAGGCGGCCGAGTACGCCACCCGGGCCGGGGCCGGCCGCCTCGTGCTGGCACACCTGTTCCCCGACACCGATCCCACGACAGCACTGGACGCCGCGTCGTCCTACTCGGGCCCGGTCGACGTGGCCACCCATGGTCTGACCGTCAGGTGACGGCCCCGATGAGGTTCCCGACGGCGAACACGACCACCCCGGCGGCGCCGCCCGCGGCCAGCTGACGCGCCCCGGATCGGACCGCTCCCCGGCCGTTGAGCACCCCGAGCACCGCGCCGACGCCGAACAGCGACAGCGCGGCCAGCGTCACCGCCACGACCAGCGGGACCGTGCCGCCACCGAAGAGAAACGGCAGCACCACGACCGCCGCACCGGCGGCGAACGCGATCAGGCTGGACAGCGCGGCCGACCACGGCGATCCCAGGTCGTCCGGGTCGAGGCCGAGTTCCTCGCGGGTCATCGTCTCCAGCGCGACCTCCCGGTCGGCCATGATCGTCGCGGCGACCCGGGCCGCCTCGCCCGCGTCCAGGCCTTTCGCCCGGTAGATCAGCGCCAACTCCTCCGCTTCCGCCGCCGGGTCCTGGTTCAGCTCGGCGGCCTCCAGCTCGATCTCCCGCTCGAACGCGTCCTTCTGGCTGCGCATCGAGATGTACTCACCGGCCGCCATCGAGAACGCGCCGGCGAGCAGCCCGGCCAGTCCGGCGAACAGGATCGTGCTGCCCGCCGCTCCCGACCCGGCGAACCCCATGACCAGCGACGAGTTCGACACGAGCCCGTCGTTCACACCGAACACCGCGGCCCGCAACGCACCGGACCGGTCACTGCGATGCCAGTGCTCGTGGTCCGTGATGCTCACGTCCTCCGGCGCCGCGGAGCGGACGGGCGCCGCGACCTCGCCGTACCGGATCGCCCGCATCCGATCGGTGGGCGGCACCTGATACCGGCCGGGAACCGGTTGCCGCAGCGGCATCCTGGGCAGGACGGGCAGCCGTGTCGTTGCGTCGTCGGCATGGCCGTCGTGATCCTCGCGCAGCCGGGTGAGGACGCGCGCGTGGGCCCGTTCGTCGGCGGCCATCTGGCTCGTGGCGTGCGGATGCCCGTCGTACAGGCCGGCGTCGGCGTGCTCGGCGCGTTCGATGTAGGGCAGCACCACGTCCAGGGACGACTGCTTCGCCAGCCAGGTCAGGACCCGGCTGCGCATGGTCAGCCTGCCGGGCGGGGGAGCCTGCTCGCCGAGCTCGTCGAGCTTCGCGGCCCAGTGCGCCGCGTGTCGGTCCTCGACGGCCGCCAACTCCAGGAACACCATGCGCCGCTCACCGGTCGCGCTCGCCGCGAGACCCCGGTACAGGGCGGCACTGTCCTGTTCGGACGCCAGCAAAGCTCGGAACTGCTTGGAGTCGCTGTCGTTCAGGGCTCTGTTGATCTTCACCGTGTCCCTCCGTGGTGAGGAGGAGACCAACGTACGGAGATCCGGGCCCGGTTGCCCGCACGCGCCGAACGGTAACAATTCGATAATGCCGGGCGCGGACATTCGGATGCCGAACGGTCGGCCGTTCGGCGATGTCAGCTGCCGTCCGGATATCCACCGCGGTGCAGCACCATCGGGAACTGCGGCAACACCTCCGGTGGCCGCACGTCCGCCCGCCAGCCGTCCGGGTACGGCCGCATCCCCGCCAACAGGCCCGTTTCGCCACCCAGTGCCGTGAGGGCGGCCCGCAGTTCGGACACGTCGAACCGTTCCCGCCAGCGGGCCTCGACGGTGCCGACGTGCCGGTCGAACGCCTCGCGCAGCGAGACACCCTCGGCGGTCAGCCGCACCACCCTGCTGCGGCGCACCGAGTCGATCTCGACCGCGGACGCCTTCTCCAGCACGCCCAGCGCCATCGCGATGGACTCCTTGGACACGCCGGACGACGCGGGCAGATCGCGCACCCGGACCCCGTCGGTGTCCAGCAGCCGCAGCACGTCCGCGCCGATCGCCAGTGACCGCCGCGACCGGTCCTCGAACTCCGCCGCGAACCCGACCAGCACCCGGGACAGCAGCGCCCACAGCGGCAGACCGGTCACGTCCCCGGCCGGTGAGCCGGTCGGGGACACGGCGTTGCGCAGGCCGTACCGGAGAATCGGCATGCAGTCGGGCAGGCCGGCGTCCAGTTTCCCGGCCACGCCGGCCAGCGCGGCCCGCAACCTGTCCACCACAGCCGTGCCCGACCGTTCCCGCCACCGCTGTTCGACCAGGTCGCCCAGCGGCTCCCAGACCCGCGCCGCGCGCCTGCCCGCCGCCGTCGCGCGCAGCACCGGGTTCGATCGCGGGCCGGACAGCTCGACGTAGCCCCAGCGCCGCATGCCGTCGACATTTGTGCTGGTCCGCGCCTGTTCGGCCAGCTCGCGGACGGACAGGTCGCCGGACGCGACGAACCGCATGCAGTTGGCCCACATCGCCAGCGACACCAGCCACGGACCCCGCCGGGTGCGGTCGACCGTGGTCGTGTGCCGCATCCGGTGCTCGAACTCGTTGTCGAACTCCACCGTGTACGCCACGAGCGCGTGGGACAGCAGTGCGGACAGGGGAAGCACCACGTACCTCCGTGGTGCCCGCCGGCCCGGTGGCCGGCGGGCCTGCGGTCACCTGCTGGCCACGGCCTGCTCGGCCGCTGCCAGCCACTCGCGCCACTGCGCCGCCTGCGCCTCGGCCTGCTCGGCCCGTCGGCGGTCACCGGCCGCGCGTGCCTTGGCCGCCTGCGCCTCGAACTGCTCCACCCGCTCACGGAACTGCGCGGCGCGTGCCTCCGCCTCGGGGTCGGTCCGCCGCCACTGCGCGTCGGCCGCCGAGCGGACCCGCTCCTCGATCGCGCGCAGCTTGCCCTCCAACTCGCGGACCCGCTCGCGCGGCACCTTGCCGACCTGGTCCCACTGGTCCTGGATGCGGTGCAGTGCGGCTCGCGCGGCCTCCAGGCCGGAGGCGGACGGGTCGATCGAGTCGGCCTCGGCGAGCAGTTCCTCCTTGCGCTTGGCGTTGGCCACGAACTCGGCGTCCCGCTCGTCGAACACGGCCGACCGGCGGGCGAAGAACGAGTCCTGCGCGGCCCGGAACCGCTGCCACAGCGCGTCGTCGGCGTCCTTGGGCGCCCGGCCGGCCGCCTTCCACTCCACCATGAGCTGCTTGTAGCGGCTGGCCGTCGGACCCCAGTCCGTCGACTCGACCAGGCTCTCGGCCTCGTCGACCAGTTCCTGCTTGCGGGTGCGCGCCGCGGCGCGGGTGCGGTCCAGGTCGGCGAAGTGCGAACCGCGCCTGCGGTTGAACGTGTCCCGCGCCTTGGCGAACCGCTTCCACAGCTGTTCGTCGGTCTTGCGGTCGACGCCCTTGATCGCCTTCCACTCGTCCAGGATCTCGCGCAGCCGGTCGCCGGCCACCTTCCACTGGGTGGCCTCGGCGGCGATCTGCTCCGCCTCGTCCACCAGCTTCTGCTTGTGCGCGACCGCCTCGGCCCGGGCGGCCTCCCTGGCCTGCTTGCCGGCCGCGACCGCGATGTCGGCCCTGGCGATCACGTAGTCGACCCTGGCCGCCAGGCCGGCCAGGTCACCGACGACGGCCGCGTCGACGAGCGACTCCTTCAGGTGCCGCGCGGACGTCAGCGCCTGCTTCGGGTCGCCGTTGCCGGACTCCAGCCGCGAGTGGAGCAGTTCGCACTCGGTGCGCAGGTCGTCGAACCGCCGCGCGAAGTGGACGAGGCCCTCGGCGGGTTCACCCGCCTGCCACGAGCCGACGGCCCGTTCGCCATCCGCGGTGCGCACGTACACGGTGCCCTCCGCGTCCACGCGGCCCCACCGGTCCGGGTGCTGTTCGGCCGACGGCGGCGCCGGTGCGACGACGGGTTCCGACGCCACGGGCTCCGGTGTTCCGGCGGCCGGCTGCGGTCGCTGCTCCTGCTGCTCCTGGCCCTGCTGCTCGGCTTGATCCGTCGTCGTCCGCGCCGTCGCGTCGTCCGTGTCGGCCGGGTCGTGCTCCGCCATCACGGCTCCTCCTCTGCCCACCTCAGATGTCCGGGCCACAGTGTTGTCTCCCGGACGCCCCGCCAACCACGGGGCCCGCGATCCGGTGCCGCTTGCTGATGCGGCGTATTACCACGCGCGCATTGAAACAGGTCAGCGGCCGATTGGGTACTCCAATGGCCGGGTAGCCTGCGATACCGTGATCATTCGGGCGGTCATCGTGCCGCATCCACCCCTTCTGGTGCCAGAACTGGTGGGTGGTGGCCGGACACGCACCGAACCCGTCCGTGTGGCCTCCGTGACGGCTGCCGCGAAATTGGCGGACGTAGCGGACAATTGGGTCGCGATCGCGGCCGATTCGAGTGGTCCGGCGACCGTGGAACCGGATGTTCGGGGAACATTTTCGGGATACGGGGTCGACGTGCCAGTTTCTCTCGGCCCGGCCGGGGCC
>DASZXM010000694.1:0-5304 GCA_035546415.1 Pseudonocardiaceae bacterium | reverse complement strand
CGTTCGCGTCGCTGGCGGCTGCCTACGACAACGTCGGCGTCACCGACGACACGGCACCGTCGGCCGGCGCGTTCGCCAGCAGCGGCAAGACCTACTCGGCCCAGGCACTGGCCGCCGCCGGCATCGCGCCGGGCGGCACGGTCGACTCGCTGACCTGGCCGGACGTCGCGCCGGGCCAGCCGGACAACGTCGAGGCCAACGGCCAGGTCGTCGAACTGGGCGGCACCGGCAGCACGCTCGACGTGCTCGGCGCCGCCACCAACGGTACCCAGGGCGGCACCCTCACCGTCTACTACACCGACGGCACGACCCAGCAGGCGCCGCTGTCGTTCTCCGACTGGTGGACACCGGCCGCGACGGATCATGTCGTGGCGACCGCGGCGTACGTCAACGCGCCGACCGGGAAGTACGACCACATCGGCTGTGTCTACGAGGCGAGCATCCCGATCACGGCCGGGAAGACGGTGGCCGCGGTCGGGTTGCCGACGACTGGCGTGTCACCCGCACCGGGCTTGCACGTCTTCGCGTTGTCGGTCCATTGAGGACGCCAGGTGGGCGCTCAGTTCGGTGAGTGCCCGGCCTAGGGGCAGGTCGACGCGGACGGTCGCGTAGTGGTCGCCGTGGGTCGGGCCGTGGTTGACGATCAGGGCCGGTTTGCTGGCCTCGGCCTACGGGTTACCCGCACCGGGCTTGCGCGTCTTCGCGCTGTCGGTCCGTTGAGGACTCCAGTCGGGTGCTCAGTTCGGTGAGTGCCCGGCCTAGGGGCAGGTCGACGCGGACGGTCGCGTAGCGGTCGCCGCGCGTGGCGCCGTGGTTGACGATCAGGACCGGTTTGCCGGCCTCGGCCGCCCGCCGGACGAACCGCAGGCCCGACATGACCGTCAACGACGAGCCGAGGACCAGGAGCGCGCGGGCGTCGTCCACCAGGTCGTAGCACTGCTGGACGCGTGCGCGCGGCACGTTCTCGCCGAAGAACACCACGTCCGGCTTGAGCACGCCGCCGCCGTCGCACTCCGCGCAGTCGACCAGCCGGAACCGCCGCACGACGTCGTCGGCGAGTTCGACGTCGCCGTCCGGGTTGATGCGGGTGGCGGTGCCGTCGAACGCCGGGTTCGCCGCGCGCAGCCTGCGGTCCAGTTCCTCGCGCGGGCTGGTGTGCCGGCAGCCCAGGCAGATCACCCGATCCAGGCTGCCGTGCAGCTCCACGGCGTCGACCGTGCCGGCGGCCTGGTGCAGGCCGTCGACGTTCTGTGTGATCACGCCGGACAGGTAGCCCTGTTCGCGCAGGGCGGCGACGGCGTGGTGGCCGGTGTTGGGCGCGGCGCGGGCGATGGTGCGCCAGCCGAGGTGGCTGCGCGCCCAGTACCGCTGCCGGGCGGCCTCGGTCGCGGTGAAGTCCTGGTAGGTCATGGGGGTGTGCCGGCGCAGGCTGCCGCCTTCGCCGCGGTAATCCGGAATCCCCGACTCCGTGGACAGACCGGCCCCGCTGAGCACGACGACACCGCCCTCGGCGACGACGCCGACGACCTCGGACAGGTCCGTCGTTCGCGACCACGTCTCGCCCGCTGCGGCGGTCCAGGTCAGCGTCGGTCGGATGCGCACGGATTCAGCCTACGTGTCCAGCAGCTCGGTGGCCGTCCGATGGATCTTCGCCAGTGCGCTGAGCAGGTGCTTTCGTTCGGTGTCGGTGAGATCGGCGATGAGCGCGTCCTCGACGGCCTGCCGTTCGGCCAGGACCGGTTCCCGCAGCGCGCGGCCCTCGGCGGTGAGCCACAGCCGGACCAGGCGGTTGTCGCGCTCGTCGCGGCGCCGGGTGACCAGGCCGGTGCGGGTCATCCGGCTGGCCATCTTGACCACGGTCGGCGTGGTCACGTGCGCGGCTGCGGCGATCTCGCCGGGCGTGCTGCCGTCGCGCTCCCACAGTGCCGCGAGCAGGTGGTTCTGGCCGTCGTGCAGCCCGTGGCGCCGCATGGCGGCCTCGGTCACCGCCCGTACGGCCTTCGACGTCCGGCCGTACAGGTCCAGGAACTCGGGCACACGTGCCTCCAGGTCGTTTGACGGCTAATCGTTTGCCGGCTAACGTTCGTCCCGAACCAACCGCTAGCCGGCAAACGACTAAGGAGAGTCCGATGCTACTTGTCACCGGGGCCACCGGACACATCGGCGGCGCACTGGCCCGACAGCTCGACGCCGACGGCGCGGACCTGCGCGTCCTGGTCCGCAGGGCGGACGCCGACGTGCCCGGCGAGCACGTGATCGCCGACCTGGACGACCCGTCGACGCTGCCCCCGGCCTTCGCCGGAGTCGACGGCCTGTTCCTGCTCACCCAGGGCATCGAGACCACGCGGGTGACCAACGCCGTCGCCGCCGCCCGACAGGCCGGCGTGCGCCGCATCGTGCTGCTGTCGTCGGCGCACGTGACCGACGAACCGATGCCCGCGATGGCCCGCTGGCATTACGACCGGGAAGAGATCGTGCGCGCGTCCGGCATCCCGGCCACCATCCTGCGACCGGGCGCCTTCATGACCAACGCGCTGGACTGGATCGACACCATCCGCGACGGTTACGTCATCGACCCGCTGGGGCCCGGCCGGTTCGCACCGATCGCCGAGACCGACATCGCGGCGGTCGCGGCGATCGCGCTGACCGAGGACGGCCACGAAGGCAAGGCGTACGTCCTGACCGGCGACGAACCGATGACCGTCGCCGAGCAGGTGGCCATCCTCGCCAAGGCGATCGGTCGGGACATCGAGACCCGCACGGCCACCACGACGGACGAGGCGGTGCGGTCCCGTTTCCCGCACGGCGGACCGCAGCGGTTGCTCGACGCGGCCGGCGAGATGTGGGAACGGCTGCGCGCCGACACGGTGGGCCAACGGACCGACACGGTGCGCCAGTTGCTCGGCCGGCACCCGGTTTCGTTCGCGGACTGGTGTGCCCGCAACGCGTTCCGCTTCCCCGCCTGAGGGGTACCCCCAAGGCGCCGACTACCGTGGACCGGAAAGTCGTGCGCGTGGAGGGGACGGATGACCGAGGTCGGCGACCTGATCGGAGCCCGGTACCGGCTGGTGGGACGGGTCGGAAGCGGGTCGATGGGCGTGGTGTGGCAGGCGCAGGACGAGATCCTGCGCCGCGACGTCGCCGTCAAGGAACTGCGGCTGCTGCCCGGCATGAGCGAGGCGCAGATGGACGAGGCGCGGCGGCGCACCATGCGCGAGGGCCGGATCACCGCACGCCTTCAGCATCCCAACGCGATCACCGTGTACGACGTCGCCGAGAACCACGGCAGGCCGTGCCTGATCATGGAGTTCCTGCCGTCGTCCAGCCTGTCGGATCTGCTGGACGACAACCCGTCCGCGCTGTCGGTCACCGAGACCGCGCGGATGGGCAAGCAGATCGCGGCCGCGCTGGCCGCCGCCCACGACGCCGGCATCGTGCACCGGGATGTCAAGCCGGGCAACGTGTTGCTCACCAAGGACGGCACGGCGAAGCTCACCGACTTCGGCATCTCGCACGCGGTCGGAGACGGCACGATCACCGCGTCCGGCGTGCTGGCCGGCACTCCGGCGTTCCTGCCACCGGAGGTCGCCAAGGGCCAGGATCCGGACTTCCGCAGCGACGTCTTCTCGTTGGGCGCCACGCTCTACGCCGCTCTGGAGGGGCAGCCGCCGTTCGGGGTGAACGACAACCCGATCGGCATGCTGCACCAGATCGCCACCCAGGACGTGATCCCGCCGACCAAATCCGGTGCGCTCACGGCCACCCTGAAGTGGATGCTGCAACTCGACCCCGCCGCCCGGCCCACGATGCGGGAAGCGGAACAGGCGCTGGCCGCGGTCAGCGAAGGCGCGCAGGCCGAACCGGAGCCCGTCGCCGTCCCCGTCACACCCGAGCCGCCCCCGCCACCGCCCGCTCCGGTCGCGACGACGGTGGCGGCGGCTCCGGTCGAGGACGCCGCCCCGGTGGAGAGCGGCCGGAAGCGGCGCAGAGCCCTGATGGCGGGCGCGGCGGTCGTCGTCCTCGCGGTCGTCGGGATCCTGGTCGCCACGCTGACCAGCGGCAACGGCTCGCCGACCGCCAGCCCGCCGGCGAACCACCCGACCACGACGACCCAGACCCAGCAGCACGCGGCGCCGCCCGCCACCACGACGACGGGCACGACACCGACCACGACGACGACGTCGCCACCGCCGGCCGGGACCACCACCGTGGGCACGAAGCAGGTCACGAACCCGGCGTCGGCAGGCGTGCCGAGCGACCCGGTGCGGTTCATCACCGCCTACTACAAGCTGGTGCCCGGCAACCTCCAGGCGGCGTGGCCGTGGATGACGGCCGGCTACCAGAACAACCACGCCGGCGGATGGAGCGGCTACACGAAGTTCTGGGGAGCGGTGGCCAGCGTCCAGGCGTCCGACGTCGTCGCCCAGGGCAGCACGTCGGTCGTGGCCACCATCCGCTACACCGAGAAGGCCGGCAACGTGATCGTCGAGCGAACCGAGTTCGGCCTGGTCCGGCAAGACGGGCAGCTCAAGATCGCCTCGTCGTCGGTGCTGTCCCACTCCGGCTGAGGCGATCAACCGGTCAGATCGGGTCCCACGGCACCGTCTCGTAGGTCTTGACCACGGTCGCCATGAAGCCGTCGTCGACCGGCAATGGGACGTCGTCGACGCTGCCGACGGGCACGACACCGCGCGAGTTCGTCGCGAACACGGTCGTGTAGCGGCCGATGTCGGCGAGCCGGACGGTCTCCCGGCGGGAGGGCAGCCGCGGCTCCAACAGTCCCATGGTGACCCCGGCCAGGCGGGGCGCCGACGGCCAGACAACCGTTGTGCCGTCGAAGAAACCGACGTTCGTGATGCCGCCTTCGGAGATCACGCCGTCCGGTCCGGTCAGCAGGATCTCGTCGTAGCCGGCGGTCCGGTCGTGGTAGTAGACCTGCCCGAACCCGCCGCCGACCTGCTTGAGGTGGGCCAGCGGCCGCTGGTAGGGCACGCTGCGCACGGACAGCGGCGTCGGCGACACGCCACCCGGCGCGCGCACGGTGACCAGCAGCGACACCTCGCCATCCGGCGCGGCGACGACGGCGGTCCGCACCGAGCCGTCCGGATGCTTGTGGATGGCGTGCCGGATGCGGTCGCGGATCATCACACCGTCCAGGTCGACGCCGAACATCTCGCCGGTGGCGCCGCGCAGCCGCGCCAGGTGCAGGTCCAGACCGCGGACGGCGCCGTCGCGCACCTGCATGGCGGTGAAGTTGCCGTAGCTGTGCAGTGCGAGGTGGCGGAGTTCGGCGATGGACGGCTC
>DASZXM010000693.1:0-5808 GCA_035546415.1 Pseudonocardiaceae bacterium | reverse complement strand
GGCGTGACGTAGTGCGCCGACAGCACGGCGGCCGTGCCGGCGAGGAACTGCTCGGCCTGCGACTCGGACGGCGACCAGCGGCGCGGCGGCGCGATCAGCACCGGCCGGCCGGCGCTGCCGCCGAAGACCGTCTGGTAGATCGTGGCCGCCAGGCCGTCCTGGGCGGAGATGCCGGCGTCGTCGACGTTGGGCTCGTCGGTGCGCGGCAGCATCGCCTGTGACACCACCTGGTCGACCGGGACGACCTTGGGCGCCGCGGCGCCGGTGAAGCCGGCCAGCGGCACCGGCCCGGTGCCGCCGGCCGCCGGGACGACCGCCGTGGGCGCGGCCAGCACGGTGTTCACGCCGAGGCCGGCCAGGTCGGTCATGGTGCGGGTGTCCAGTGCGTCGTCGGCCGGCCAGGCCACGTTCGTCAGTCGGGCGGCGTCCAGTTCGTCGGCCACGGACGCGCGCTCGCTCAGGGCGAGCTGCAGCAGGTTCGTGCCGCCCGCGTGCGCCAAGGCGGTGAGGTCGGCGTCGGCGTAGGGCAGCACGAGCACGCAGTGGCCGGCGGTGAGGCTCTTCAGGGTGGTCAGCCACAGGTTCGCGGCGGCAGCGCCCTGGCCGGGGACGGTGCCGCCCGAGCTGGTGCGCACGCGGTAGCCGGCGGCCATCTGCTGCACCGTGTCCACCAGGTCCGGGTCGACCGCGAAGCACAGCGACGACAGCAGCTCGGGGTTCTGCTGCGACGCGTCGCGCACGGCGTCCAACAGGCCGAACAGCCGGCCGCCGGACCCCAGTGACGTGGCCAGCGTGTCGTCGGACAGCACGACCTGCTTGTTCTCGGTGCCCACCACCCGGGGCTGGGTGTCCACCAGCGGCCACAGCACGGTCAGCCGGCTGGCCGCGCCCGCGTGCGGCGCCTGCCCGCCGGGTGGGGCGAGCACCGGGAGCAGCATCGTGCCGGCCACCAGCCGGGCCGTGTTGCCGTAGTCCGGGACGCCCTGCACGTTCACCATCAGCGGGTACACGCCCGCCTGGTCGATCCGCAGCGACCGGGCGCCCTGCAGCTGCGCGGTGACCGAGAACTGCGCGGCCTGCCCGGGTGCCAGGCCACCGGTCTTCAGCGGCGCGAACACCGTGTCGCCGTGGCTGTAGGGCGCGGTGGGGCTCAGCGCGGACCGGATCTGGCCGCTGCCGGTCAGCTTCTCGCCGACCTGGATGCGGATGGTGAGGTCGTTGACGTGCCGGTCGCTGATGTTGGTGATCTGGCCGGTGATCACCACCGACGTGTCGCTCGCGGTGACCATGCTGGGCTGCATCGAGCCCAGCGAGAGGCGCAGCCACTTCTGCGCCGGTGTGGCGGCGGACGCCGACGGGACCAGCGGTGCCAGCAGGACGGCCAGCCCGGCGACCAGCAGGGATACCGCCAGCTTCCTCATGCCCGTTCCGCCCCGTCCACCGGCAGCGTGTCCTTTCCGGTTCCCGTCTTCCCGCCGAGCGCGCCGGAGCCCAACAACTTCAGCGCCCGGCGTACCAGTCTGCGCTCGTCCGCGTAGGCAAGGCGTTGGTCCAGCTCGTCCAGCGGCACCCACGCCACCTCGGTCACCTCGACGTCGTCGTCGGACAGCTCGCCACCGACAGCGGTCATCAGGAAATGGTGCACCGTCTTGTGCACCCGCCGGCTCTCGACCACGAACCAGTAGTCGATGGTGCCCAGTTCGCGCCAGACCGCACCGTGGATCCCGGTTTCCTCACGAACTTCCCGCTCCGCTGTCTGCTCGGCCGTCTCGCCCGGCTCGATGTGACCCTTCGGTAGTGACCACAGCAGCGTGCCACGCCTGTCCAGCCTGCCGATGAGTGCCGCCATGGACCGCGATCTGTCCACCACCAGCCCACCGGCCGACGTCTCCTCGACGGTCCGCAGCCGACGACCGGGCCGCCGGTTCCGCCGGCCCGGCTTGGAACCGCCGGACCGAGCAGGCGACGGAGACATAACGCCGATGGTAGTGCGATCACTCCGGATCACAGTCGACCGGCGACCGACCGTGGTGGCCGGGCCGACCGATATCCTGGATGTCCCATGTCTCGATCCGTCACCCCTGCCCAGGTCCCCGACACCGACCGTGCGCTGGCACGGCAGAACGCGGTGCTGACCTTGATGCGGCTGTCCCCCGTCACCGGTGAGCTGGCCAAGCGCTTCCAGGCCGCGGGCCACTCGCTGTACCTGGTGGGTGGCAGCGTGCGCGACGCGCTGCTCGGCCGGCCGATCACCGACCTCGACTTCACCACCGACGCGCGGCCCACGGCGATCCAGCGGCTGCTGTCCGGGTGGGCGGACGCCCAGTGGGACACCGGCATCGCGTTCGGCACGGTCGGCGCGCGCAAGGCCGACCAGACGATCGAGATCACCACGTTCCGCGCGGACGCCTACGACGGTCACAGCCGCAACCCGGACGTCACGTTCGGCGACAGCATCGAAGGTGACCTGGTGCGCCGCGACTTCACGGTCAACGCGATGGCCGTCGACCTGGTGACGGAGCGGTTCGTCGACCCGCACGACGGCATGTCCGCGCTGCTGGCCGGGGTGCTGGACACGCCCGCCGCGCCGGAGCGGTCGTTCGGCGACGACCCGCTGCGCATGCTGCGCGCCGCCCGGTTCGCCGGCCAGCTCGGTTTCCGGCCGGCGCCCCGGGTGGTCGACGCGATGACCCGGATGGCGGGCGAGATCGAACGCATCACGGCCGAGCGCGTGCAGGCCGAGCTGTCCAAGCTGCTGTTGGGCGCGCTGCCGGAGCGGGGCATCGAACTGCTGGTGGACACCGGGTTGGCCGAGCACGTGCTGCCCGAGGTGCCCGCCATGCGGCTGGAGATCGATGAACACCATCAACACAAGGACGTCTACCAGCATTCGCTGGTTGTCCTGCGGCAGGCCATCGACCAGGAGACCGACGGGCCCGACCTGGTGCTGCGGCTCGCGGCGCTGTTGCACGACGTCGGCAAGCCGGCGACCCGCCGGTTCGAGGCAGGCGGCGGGGTGAGCTTCCACCACCACGAGGTGGTCGGCGCCAGCATGACCCGCAAACGTTTGCGGGCGCTGCGCTACCCGAAGGACGTCATCGACGACGTGTCCAGCCTGGTGTACCTGCACCTGCGATTCCACGGCTACGGCAAGGGCGAGTGGACCGACTCCGCGGTGCGCCGCTACGTCACCGACGCCGGGCCGCTGCTCCCCCGCCTGCACAAGCTGGTGAAGGCCGACTGCACGACCCGCAACCGGCGCAAGGCGGCCGCGCTGCGCGCCTCCTACGACAGCCTTGAGGAGCGGATCGCCCGGATCGCCGCCGACGAGGACCTGGCCCGCGTGCGGCCGGACCTGGACGGCAACGAGATCATGCGGCTGTTGGGCATCCCACCGGGGCCGCTGGTCGGGCAGGCGTGGAAGTACCTCAAGGAACTGCGCCTGGACCGTGGCCCGCTGCCGCACGACGAGGCGGTCGCCGCCCTGTTCGACTGGGCCCGCGAACGCGGCGTCGAGCCGCCCGCCTAGGCGCGGCGGCCGCGCAGCACCAGCAGATAGCCGGCCATGCCGGCCAGGTAGACGAACGTGGCGACCACCACCAGCCAGCGGGCCTGCCCGTTCGGCGGCACGACGGCGGCGGCCAGCGCGACGGCGATCACCTGGCTGATGTTGAACAGCGTGTCGTACAGCGCGAACACGCGGCCCCGGGTCTCGTCGGCGACGTCCTGCTGGGCGGCCGAGTCGACGCACAGCTTCACCACCTGCCCGGCGGCGGTGAGCACGAACGCGGCCAGCACGATCGTGGGCAGCGTCATCGGCAGGCCGAGGCCGATCTGGGCGGCGGCCGCGACGGCGAGCGCCCCGCAGACCGCGCCGCGCCGCCCCAGGCGGCCCACGATCCGGGCGGTGAACAGGCCGGCGGTCAGCAGGCCGGCACCGCCGGCGACCGCGACCTCGCCCAGCCCGCCCATGCCGGCCTTGAGCGGGCCGACGTCGGTCAGGCTGTAGCGCAGCAGCAGCACGGTGAGCAGCAGGGACGCACCGAACGCCATTCGGTGCGCGAACAGTCCGACGAACCCGGCCGCGACGCTCGGCGTGCGCGCGGCGACCCGGCCGCTGTCCACCAGGCCGCGGGCGACGACGATCATCGTCTCGGTGCCCGCGTCCACGCTGTCCGGGCCGAGCCGGCCGCGGGCGAACCGGCCGGCCACCCACGCACCGGCGAGCGACCCGAACACGGCCACAGCGGTGACCCAACCGGAACCGGTGTTGTCCGCGCCGAGCACCGCGCGCAGCCCGACGGCACACGCGGCGCCCACCACCGACACCGCGGCTCCCAGGGTGGTGGCCAGCGCGTTCGCCTCCACGAGGTGCTCCTCGGGCACCACGTGCGGTAGCGCGGCGGATAGACCGGCGTTGACGAACCGGCTGACGCCGACCGCGATCAGCGCGCCCGCGTACAGCCGGAAGCCGCTCATCCCGGTGCTCACGGCCACGGCGGTGAGCAGGATCAGGACGCCGCGCAGCAGGTTGGCGCCGACCACGACCTTGCGCCGGTCCCAGCGGTCCAGCAGCGCGCCGGCGAACGGGCCGACGATCGAGTACGGCAACAGCAGCACGGTGAACCCGGCCGCGATCGCCGCCGGGTCGGCGGCCCGCTCCGGGTTGAACAGCACCGCACCGGCCAGGCCGGCCTGGAACAGCCCGTCACCCCACTGCGCGGCGAACCGGGACAGCAGCAGCCTGCGGAAGTCCCGCATGCCCAGCAGCCTGCGCGGACCGAGCCGCGCAACAGGGCCGGGAGGCACGTCGTCGGTCGTGGGGGTCTGCGAACCGGCTGGGGACGACACGCCTGCGAGCCTACGGCCCGATGGCCCGGTGAACCCAGGCCACGACAGGCTGTATTCGACGGGAAAGCCGGGTGGGCCACACCCGCATTCGCTGCGAGCATGGCCCACCCGGCCACGTGGCGGTCAGCACGTCACGGTCGCCTCTCGGCGCGTACGCGCAGCATGGCTCCAGCCGAACGGTATTCCATGAAGGCGGTTCCTAGTTGGGCCCGGGGGACACGATGACGCGCCAACCGCTGTGCTCAACGATAGCGGTCGCTCGGGTGTTCCCGCTGCGGCCAGGTTTTTCGGCGGCCCACGGGGTGGGATCATGTACGGGTGCGACCGGACGATGATGTCGAACCCGGGACCTTGTTGGTCGCGGCACCGAGCTTGGTGGATCCGAACTTTCGCCGAACCGTGGTGTACATCATCGATCACCGCCGTGAGGGGACCCTCGGTGTCGTGCTGAACCGACCCAGCGAGGTCGCGGTACACGACGTGTTACCCGCGTGGGGCCCCCACGTGAGCCGGCCGGGGGCGGTGTTCGTCGGCGGCCCCGTGGAGCAGAAGACCGCGCTGTGCCTGGGTGCGCTGCGCACCGGGCAGGACGCCGCGGCGCTCAACGGTGTCATCGGCGTGCGCGGCCCGGTCGCGCTCGTGGACCTGGACTCCGACCCGGAGCCGCTGGTGCCCAAGCTGCGCGGGCTGCGGGTGTTCGCCGGTTACTCCGGCTGGGAGAGCCAGCAGTTGGCCGGGGAGATCGAGCGCAACGACTGGATCGTGGTGCCCGCACTGCCCGACGACGTGCTCAGCCCACCGACGGTGGACCTGTGGGGCCGGGTGCTGCGCCGGCAGGGCATGCCGACCGCGCTGCTGGCCACCCACCCGGGTGATGTGCACCGCAACTAGAAACTCAGGCGGTCCCCACCGCGCACCCACCGCCGCCGCACGCGCAGCCCGCGCACGGCGACGCCG
>DASZXM010000692.1:0-3307 GCA_035546415.1 Pseudonocardiaceae bacterium | reverse complement strand
CTGACCGACGTGATCAACGCGCCGGAACTGGCCGACTACTACGCGGGCGTGGACAACCGTATGGCGCACCGCGACGAACTGGACGCGGTGATCGAGCGCTGGACCGGCGCGCGGCCGGCGGCCGAGGTCGTCGAACGGATGTCGGCGGCCGGCGTGCCGGCGAGCCCGATCCTCAGCCTGGAGGACATCCTCGCCGACCCGAACGTCGCGCACCGCCGGATGGTGCGCAGGCTGCCGGTGCACGGCGGCTACGACGTGCACGTGGTCGCGTCGCCGCTGCCCGTGGACGAGGGCACCTACCACGTGCCGCCGCCCGCGGCCGGCGAGCACACCGACGAACTGCTGGCCGAACTCGGCCTGCTCGACGAGCCCGAAGGGAGGACGGCATGACGGCGACTCTCCAGGTGGGCGCCGCGGTTCGGGTGCCGGCGACGGCGACGGACATCGTGGCCGCCATGGCAGCCGCCGTGGACCGCTTCCGGCCGGCCGACGACGCCCGGCTGCTGGCCGTGACCGGCACGGACGTCGCGGACGCCGCGGACGCCGCGGACGCCGCGGACGCCGAGGTCACCGAACTGGACTGCATGGTCACCCGACACCGGGCCGACGCCATCCACCAGGACATCCGCGCGCTCGCGGCCGACGGCACCGTCGCGCACACGATCGGCCTGCGCTGGTCGGTCGACACGACACCCGGCCACCCGGGCATCGCCGACGTCGGCTCGGTCGACTGGGGCAGGCGCCTGGCGCAACGCCTGGCCGACGACGCCGGCTTCGCGTCCTCGGTGTCCACTTTCGACGGAACGATCGGTTTCGCCAGCGGTGCCGAGGAGGTCCGGTTCCGCATCTACCGCGGCCGGATCATCGAGACCGCCCGCAAGTCGCTGGACGGCACGACGTTCGACGTCGCGGCGGACGAGCGCACGTGGGTCGAGTTGCTGCTCGGCGAGCACGACGACTACGTGCGCTTCGCCGCGCGCGGGCGGTTCCGCGTGCTCGGCAGCGGTTTCCAGTACCTGCGGATGACCCGGACGGTGCGGCTGATGGTCGCCGCCGCCCGCGCGATGGCCAGGGAGAACGATGCGGACCAGCGCTGACTACCTCGACATCGACGGCCGCTTCGGGTTCGTCGAACAGGCCGGTGACGGCGACGACGTCGTGTTCTGCGTGCACACGGCCGGCCAGCACGGTTTCCAGTTCCGTGCCGCCCGCGACCAGTTGGCCGCGCTCGGCTACCGGGTCGTGGTCGTCGACCTGCCCGGCCACGGCCGCTCCGACCCCGCCGAGCACGGCCCGATCGCGGATCTGGGCTGGTACGCCGACTGGTGCCTGATCGTGATCGAGCGGCTCGGCCTGGACCGGCCGTACCTGCTGGGCTGCTCGATCGGCGGGAAGATCGTGCTCGACATGGCCGTCAAGGCGTCGGCCCGGCTGTCCGGTGTGGTGGCCATGGCCGCCTACGGCCAGCGCGGCGGCCGGGGCCGTTCGGCGCGGCCGTGGGGCCTGGAGGACTCCGCGTCACCGAGCAACCGGGACCGCTCCTACTACGGCTACTCGGCGCTGACCGGCCGTTCCGTTCCGGCCGAGACGACCGAACGGCTGGCACTCATGCACTGCCGGGAGGACTGGCACGTCACCGTGTCCGACCAGTCCGGCTGGTCCAGGCACGACATCTGGGACCGCCTCGGCGCGATCGAGTGTCCGGTCCGGCTGGTCGTCGGCGAGGACGACTTCGGCGTGCCGGCGGCGCGCGTCGAGCAGACCGCGGCCCGGATTCCCGGGGCGCGATGGGAGGTGCTGCCGGGCATCGGCCACTTTCCGATGCAGGAGCTGCCCGACTTCGGCAGGTACGCCGACGCGTGGTTTCGGGCGATGGCCCGATGAATGCCGTCATCGCGGGCGTCTACGAGCACCCGCTGCGGGAGATCCCGGACCGGTCGGTCGCACAGATCCACACCGAGGTCGCGCTCGGCGCGCTCGCCGACGCCGGCCTCGAACTGTCCGATGTGGATGGCTACTTCTGCGACTCGACGGCGCCCGGCGGACTGCTGGGCATGGCCGACCACCTCGGGCTGCACCCGACCTACCTGGATTCCACCGAGACGGGCGGCTCGTCGTACCTGGGGCACGTCGGCCACGCCGCCGACGCCATCGCGGCCGGCCGGTGCCGCGTCGCGCTGTGCACGATGGCCGGCCGGCCACGCAGCCTGGGCCGGTCGAACCGGACGGCCCCGTCGCCGTTCGGGCCGTTCGAGGACAGCTGGGGCGTCACGGCCACCGTGCACAACTACGCGCTGGTCGCGATGCGGCACATGGCCGAGTTCGGCACGACGGCCGAACAGCTGGCGCAGGTCAAGGTCGCGGCGTCGCTGCACGCCCAGCACAATCCGAACGCGCTGTTACCCCGGCCGGTCACCGTCGACGACGTGCTGTCGTCACCGATGATCAGCGACCCGTTGCACCGGCTGGACTGCTGTGTCACGACCGACGGCGGCGGCGCGGTTGTGGTGGTGGCGCCGGACGTGGCCCGGGCGATCGGCCGGGAGGACGTGCACGTCCTCGGATACGCGCAGGCCTTGTCGCGGGCCGGCGACCTGACGACGACGGCGGCCGCGATCACCGGTCCGGCCGCGCTGGCCGAGGCCGGCGTGACCCTGGCGGACGTCGACTACGCGTCGATCTACGACTCGTTCACCATCACCGTGATCGTCACCCTGGAGGACCTGGGCTTCTGCGCGAAGGGTGCCGGCGGCCGGTTCGTCGAGGACGGCGCGTTGCTGGCGCCGTACGGCCGGCTGCCGATCAACACCGACGGCGGTGGTCTGTGCAACAACCACCCGTCCGGCAGGGGCGGCATGCCGAAGATCATCGAGGCGGTCCGCCAGTTGCGCGGTGCGGCCGCGGCCGCGGTGCGGGTGCCCGACTGCGACATCGCACTCGTGCACGGCACCGGTGGCCGGCTGGGCACCCGCGCCGGCAGCGCCACCCTGATTCTGGGGAGGTCGCCACGATGACGGCCGAGTTACCGGTGCCGGAGCCGGTGGTCGACCCGGAACAACTGCCGTTCTGGGAGGGCACGGCACGCGGGGAACTGATGCTGCGACGGTGCCGGTCGTGTGACGACGTCGCATGGCCGCCACGGACGTTCTGCCCGGTTTGTTCGGCCGTCGACCCGACATGGTTCGCCGCCAGCGGTTTCGGCGAGGTCTTCTCGTTCACCATCGTGCGCAAAGCGCACGGCGAATGGCGGGACAGGACACCCTACGTGGTCGCCTGTGTGCGACTCGCCGAGGGACCGACGGTCCTG
>DASZXM010000691.1:0-11589 GCA_035546415.1 Pseudonocardiaceae bacterium | reverse complement strand
GTCGCGCTCGTCGTGTTCACCGCCGGGTCCGTGCTGGCCGCGGTGTCCTGGAACCTGGGCAGCCTGATCGTCTTCCGCGTCGTGCAGGGCGTCGGCGCCGGGCTGATCCAGCCGGTGATCCAGACGATGCTGGTGCGTGCCGCGGGCCCGGACCGGCTCGGCAGGCTGCTCACGAGCGTCACCCTCGTCGGCGTGATCGCCCGATCGGCGGCCCGCTGATCGGCGGCGTGATCACGGCGCACGCCAGTTGGCGGTGGATCTTCCTGGTCAACGTGCCGCTGTGCGTGGCAGCCCTGATCGGCGCGTGGCGCGTCGTGCCACGCACCGAACCGACCCGCACCAAACGCCTCGACATCGTGGGCCTGGCCCTGATCAGCCCCGCACTGGTGGCCGTCCTCTATGGACTCACCCGGGCCTCGGCGGCTGGTTTCGGCCACGCCGACGTGCTCGGCCCGATCGTCGGCGGCCTCGTCCTGCTGGGCGCCTACGTCGTCCGCCGCAAGCCCGGCCTGGTCGACCTGGGTCTGTTCCGCATCCGGTCGTTCGGCGCGGCGTGCGCGGTGCTGTTCTTCGCCGGTCTGTCGCTGTACGGCGCGATGCTGCTGCTTCCCCTGTACTACCAACAGGTTCGCGGCCAGGACGCGCTCGTCGCCGGTGTGATGCTGGCACCGCAGGGGATCGGGTCGCTGCTCAGCAGGCCGGTGGGCACGGTCGTCGACCGGATCGGCGCGCGGTGGATCGTGCTGGGCGGGATCGTGCTGTGCGCGGTCGGCACCGTCCCGTACGCCATGGCCGACGCGCGGACCAGCCAGTGGCTGCTCGGCTGTGCCCTCGTCGTGCGCGGCGCCGGCCTGTCGGCCGCCACCCTGGCCGTGATGACCGGCGCGTTCGTCGACGTGCCCCGGGCCGGCGTCGCCGACGCCAGCACGATCACCCGTGTGCTGCAACAGGTCGGCGGGTCGTTCGGGACGAGCGTGCTCGCCGTCGTCCTGGCCGGTGCCGGAGCGGGCGCCGCTGCCGGTGCCGGGACGACGGCGACCGCCTACGACACGGCGTTCCGCTGGTCGATCGGGTTCACCGTGCTCGCGCTCCTGCCGGCGTTCTTCCTGCGCAGCTCCAGGACGGCCAGGGCGGCCAGTCCGATGGCGACGACCACGACGGAGTAGACGACCACGGTCGCGTGCAGGCCGACGTGTGCCGACGCGTAGCCCGCGGCCACGGCCGGCACGCTGAACGACAGGTACGCCACCAGGTAGGCGAACGCGAACACGTCCGCACCGGCACCCAGCACGGCCAGCCCACCGAGCGTCGCCAGGCCGGACGCGCCATAACCGACGCCCGCCACCAGTGTCCCGACCACGGCGAACCCGACCGAGCCGCCGAGCGCTCCCAGCAGGGTCACGGCGGTGCCGGCGGTCAGCAGGGACACGCTCAGGCGCAGGACGATGCCTTTGGCCGTGGTGCGCAACGCGAACGCGGTCACGGCCCCGGTCCCGCACAGCAGCGTCGCGACGAGTCCGCCGACGAGGTGGCTGGTGATGCCGAACACGCCCGCGGCGGCCGACGGCCCCAGCGACAGGTACAGCCCGCCGAGCGCCCAACTGGCCACGATCACCGGCACCAGCGCGTACACGTCCGGGCGCAGCCGCCGCGGCACACCCGGCCGCGGCACCACCGACCGCGGCACGTCCGGGCGGCGCGCCGCCGGGATCGTGAACACTGCGGGAAACGCCAGCACCATCGCGCCGAGCAGCAGGGCCCAGACGAGGTGCGTCGGGTCCGGGCCGTACTGGGCGAGCGCGCCGGTCGCGAGCGAACCCAGCGCCAGGCCGCCGATCGGCACGACACCGTTGGCGACGGCCGCGCGGCGCGGGTCGATGTCGACGAGTGTCGCGCCGAGCGCGGGCAACACGGCGCCGGTCGCGACGCCCTGTACCGCCCGCGCGACCACCAGCACGGTGACGTTGCCGGCCACCAGGAACATGAGTACGGCAACGGCTTCCACGGCGATCGACGCCACCAGCACCGGCCGCCTGCCCACCCGGTCGGACAGCCCGCCGAGCACCAGCAGCGAACACAGCAGCCCGAACACGAACGTCGCGAACACGAGCGTGACGACGGCGGAGGAGAACCCCCACATCCGTTGGTACACGACGTAGAGCGGTGTCGGCGCGCTCGCGGCCGCCTGGTACAGCAGCATCAGGGCGATGACGACGGGAAAGGCCGTCCGTTCCGTTCGCATGCCGCGCTCAACCCGCGAGGGTGGCCTGGACGTCCAGGCGGACGTCGATGCCGTCGCTGACGACGGCGGCGGGAACATGCCGGCCGAAACCGAAGTCGGCGCGGCGGACGGTGGTGCGTGCGGAGACGCCGATCACCGGCCGGCCGTCCGGGTTGGCCCCGAACCCGCCGAGTTCCACCGTGAACGTGACCTGCCTGGTGATGCCGCGGACGGTGAGGTGACCGTCCACGAAGTACTCGCCGTCGGCAGTGCGCACACCGGTGGACACGAAGGTCAGCTCGCGGTGTTCGCCCGCGGCGAGGACGTCGTCGCCGGCGATGAAGCCGTCCCGCCCGGGAAATCCGGTGTCGACGCTGTCGGCGACGATCCGCGCGGACACCGACGACCGGTCGATCGTGGCACCGGTGACGATGTCGCCGCTCAGTTCGTTGAACCGGCCGTGCACCCGGGAGACGCCGAGATGGCGCACTGCGAAACTCACGTCGGAGTTGAGCGGGTCGATGGTCCAGGTACCCACCAGATATCCGGGCACAGTTGTGGTCGACGCGTGCACGAGCGATTCCTCCATACCGAAAACCGGGGATCTACTGTCTCTACGATGGAGACGATCCGCGCCGGGGAAAGGTGACCGATGGACGATCAGCACGGGTTGGCGGAGCGGTTCGAGTCGCACCGCGGCCAACTGCGCGGGGTCGCCTACCGGATGCTCGGCTCCCTGGCCGAAGCGGACGACGCGGTCCAGGACACGTGGCTGCGACTGGCGAGATCGGACGTCGGCGACGTGCTCAACCTGTACGCGTGGCTGCGCACGGTGTTGTCCCGGGTGTGCCTGGACATGCTGCGCGCCCGGGAGACCCGCCGCGAGGACTTCGGCACGATCCCGGACGGCCGCGACACGACGGCGGACCCGGAAGCGGACGCGGTCCTGGCCGACTCGGTGGGCCGTGCGTTGCTGGTGGTGCTGGACCGCCTGGGCCCGGCGGAACGCGTGGCGTTCGTCCTGCACGACATGTTCGCGGTCCCGTTCGACGACATCGCCCCGATCGTCGGTCGATCGACGGTGACGACGAAGAAACTGGCCAGCCGGGCGCGTACCCGGATGCGTGGCACGCCAACGGTCCCGGCGGCGGAGTTGGCCCGGCACCGGCAGGTCGTCGAGGCGTTCCTGGCGGCGTCGCGTTCCGGCGACGTCGACGCGGTCGTCGCGGTGCTGGCCCCGGACGTGGTCCGAGTGGCCGATCGGGTGGCGGTACCGGCGGGCCGGGCGACCGAAGCCCGGGGCGCGCGTGTGGTGGCGGAGGAGATCGCCGTCTTCGGCCGCCATGCGCGATTCGCCGAGCCGGCCCTGGTGGACGGCCGGGTGGGCGTGGTGCTCGCCCCGGCGGGCCGGTTGACCACCGTCCTGGCCGTGACGGTGGAGGGCGAGCGGGTCAGCCGCTACGAACTGATCGCCGACCCGGAGCGCCTGGCGACGATCGACCTGGCCGTCCTGGACTGACGCACGCCGACCACGCGGGGCTGTCGGGGATCGGTGCGAACATGTGTTCGTGTCGAGTGAGGGCCCGATTCTGCATGCTGACCTGGATGCGTTCTACGCATCCGTGGAGCAGCGGGACGATCCTTGGCTGCGGGGGCGGCCGGTGATCGTGGGTATGGGGGTCGTGCTCGCCGCCAGTTACGAAGCCCGGGCTCGTGGGGTGCGTACCGCCATGGGCGGGCGGCAAGCGATGCGGCTGTGTCCGGACGCGATCGTCGTGTCGCCGCGCATGTCTGCCTACTCCGCTGCCAGCAAGGCCGTGTTCGAGGTCTTCAACGACACGACACCCCTCGTGGAAGGGCTGTCCATCGACGAGGCGTTTCTCGACGTCGGCGGGTTGGCGAAGATAGCCGGTTCGCCCAGTCAGATCGCCCGGCGGTTGCGGCGCGACGTCGCCGAGCGGGTCGGGTTGCCGATCACCGTCGGTGTCGCGCGGACCAAGTTCCTCGCCAAGGTCGCCAGCGGCGTCGCCAAACCGGACGGGTTGCTCGTCGTGCCGCACGACGGCGAACTCGCCTTCCTGCATCCGCTGCCGGTGGAGCGGCTGTGGGGCGTCGGCGAGGTCACCGCCGCGAAGTTGCGGGACCGCGGCATCACCACCGTCGGCCAGGTCGCCCGGTGCGGCGAGAACCAGCTCGTCGCGATGCTCGGGCGGGCATCCGGGCGGCACCTGTACGCGTTGTCCCGCAACCACGATCCCCGGCCGGTGCGGGTCGGCGTGCGGCGGCGGTCGATGGGGGCGCAGCGCGCCCTGGGCAACAGACCCCGGCCGACCGCCGAGCTGTACGCGATCGTCACCGCGCTCGTCGACCGGCTGGGCCGCCGCCTGCGCGCCGCGCACCGCGTCTGCCGGACCGTCACACTGCGGCTGCGCTTCGCCGACTTCACCCGCGTGACACGGTCGCACTCGCTGACCCAGGCGACCGCGCACACGGACCTCATCCTGAACGTAGCGCGCACCCTGCTCACCGCCGCCTTGCCGACGATCTCCGCACGCGGCATCACACTCGTCGGCGTCGCACTGTCCGGTTTGGAGAACGACGACGCCGTCCAACTCGCGCTCCCGTTCGACGGTCACCTGCCGCCCGCCCTGGACACGACCCTGGACGCGATGCGCGACAAGTTCGGCTCGAAGTCGATCACCCGCGCCGCACTCCTGGGCCGCGACGACGGCCCGACCGTGCCGCTGTTGCCCGACTGACACCACGTCACAGCGGAACGAAGGTGGCCAGCAGCGTTCCCGCGACCACGAACGGGCCGAACGGCAGCGTCGTCTTCCGGGTGCCGCCGCGCGCCAGCACGACGACTCCGGTCAACCCGCCGAGCAGAAACGTCGCGACCGCGCCGAACAGCACCGCCGACCACGACAGCGACCCGAGCAGCAGACCCGCCAGTCCGGCCAGCTTGACGTCACCGGCACCCGTGCCGAACGCCGCCAGCACCAGGAACAACCCGATCCACGCCACGCCACCGAGACCGGCACGCCCCCACGACCACCAGTCGTGCCGCCACCACGCCGCGAACCCCACCAGCAGGGCCAGCACCGGGTAGGACGGCAGCGTGACCGCGTTCGGCAGCCGCCCGGTGTCCACGTCGATCAGCGCCAGCGCTATACCGATGGCCGTGAAGTACAGCACTGCCGGCAGTTCGCCGATCGACGCACGCAGACCCGCCAGTAGGAACAACAAACCGGTCGCCGCCTCGACCAGCGGGTACCGCACGCTGATCGGCGCCGCGCAGTCGGCGCACCGGCCACGCAGCACCAGCCAGCCGACGACGGGCACGTTGTGGCGGTTGCGGATCGGATGCCCGCATGCCGGGCAGTGCGACGGCGGACTGTTCAGCGACTCGCCGCGCGGCACCCGGTAGCCGACGACGTTCAGGAACGAGCCGATCACCAGCCCGGACAACGCCAGCATGCACAACAGGAACGCCGTCATCGCATACATTCTCGCCGCGCGCACGTCCACATGCCGCCATTCTCCTGACATAGCCAGGCGTACGCAGTAGGTTGGGCGAACGGCATCCTGCTGGGGAGGTATCCGATATGTTCCGACAGTTGCGTGCACTCTGGCACGAGGATTCCGGGTTCACCCTCGTCGAGGTGTTGGTCGCCATGGGCGGTGTCGGCGTCCTGACCGCCGCCGGCGTCCTGGTGGCCCACTTCGCCTGATCACCGCGTCGCATCAACGAACGAAGGGTGATCACCGCCGGCCGGTCGGACCCGACCGGCCGGTCGGCGACGGTGGCGTGATGACGGTGGCGTGATGACGGTGGCGTCCGCCGCGATCGGGTCGCCGCCGTCAGGCGTTGCGAGCCTGGCGGGCCTGGCCGATGCGGACCATGTTGCCCGAGGGGTCGCGGAACGCGCAGTCGCGCTGGCCCCAGAACTGGTCCATCGGCTCCTGCAGTACCTCCGCGCCGGACGCGCGCACCTTCTCGAACGTGCCGTCCAGGTCGTCGGTCACGAAGTTCACGCCGTTGAGTGACCCCTTGGTCAGCAGCGCGAGGATGGTGTCGCCGTCGGCCTCGCGGCCCGGGTGGGTCGGGCTGAGCACGATCTGGACGTCGGGCTGGGCGGGCGGGGACAACGTCACCCAGCGGAAGCCGTGGGACTCGACGTCGCTGCGCACCTCGAGGCCGAGCGCGTCCCGGTAGAACTTGAGCGCCTCGTCCGGGTCGTGGACCGTCACGAAACAGTTGCTGAGCGAGATGTTCATGTCGGCAACGGTACGGCCGTACGCCGTTGGGTGGCTTCTTGAATCCTGACCCCTGCGCCGGCGTGCCGCTTCGGCTTGGTCATCGCCTTCATGGCGCACGGCGGTACGGTCGCGGCGTCGCTGTGGTCGCGCGCCCGGTACGCGCTGGGCGTCTCGCCGACCAGTTCGGTGAACCGCGAACTGAACGACCCGAGCGACGTACAGCCGACCGCGATGCACACCTCGGTGACGGTGAGGTCGCCTTGCCGCAGCAGGGCCTTGGCGCGCTCGATCCGGCGTGTCATGAGGTACGTGTAAGGAGTCTCGCCGTAGGCGGCGCGGAACTGGCGCGCGAAGTGCCCCGGCGACATCAGCGCGGCCCTGGCCAGGGTCGGTACGTCCAGCGGCTTGGCGTACTCGCGGTCCATCAGGTCCCGAGCCCGCCGCAGGTGGACGAGATTGGCCAACTCCTCCGGGGTCACGCGCCCCAGGATATGCCATCTACCTGCCCAAAGCCCCGAATGGCGTGGGACGCCGAGCGCGCCGGAACACATATGACATTCTGGAGGTGCGCCAGATCGGACGTGTTCCCGTGTCTGGCACACTGCTGCGCCAGGGTGTCGCCATGATCGAAGCCGCGGGCTGGCACTCCTGTCGCACCGAAATCGTCGGAGGTTTGGATGGCTGGGCACCCTGGGCGCCTACTCGCACAACGGTTGTTGTTCACCCCGCCGATCCCGGAGGCTCCCGAGGAGCTGTACGCGCTGATCGACGAGGGCACGGCGCACCGTGAGCGGGACGGCATCACGGTGCGTCCCGGTTCCTCGGTCACCACGAACGCCTACTTCGGTCGGTTCCCGGCCAGCTACTGGCAGAGGTGGACCGAGGTCCGTGAGGTCCGCTGGGAAGCCGAGTGCTCGGGCAAGGGCGCGATCCGGCTGGTCGCGTCGGACTCCGACGCGCAGCCGCGCGTCGTGCACGCCATCCGTTTCGACTCGGCCGAACCGACCCACGTGGAGATGAGCGCCCCGCTGGACCGCTTCGTCGACGGCGGCGCCCTGTGGCTGGAGTTCCAGACCGACCAGGACGAGCTGACGGTCGGCCACGCCAGGTGGACCGTGGTCGAGCCGGCACACCGCAGGCCAACGGCGATCGCGATGCCGTCGTACAACCGGGTCAGCTACGCCATCACCACCCTGCTGACCCTGGCCGCCGACCAGGAGACGATGGACGAGTTGACCGCCGTCTACCTGATCGACCAGGGGTCGGACAAGATCGACGCGTCGCCGGACTTCCCCAAGGTCGTCAAGGCGCTGGCCGGGAAGCTGACGTACATCCAGCAGCCGAACCTGGGCGGCGCCGGCGGTTACAGCCGCGGCCTGCTGGAGGCCAGCACGAACCACGGCGACCACGTGAACGTCCTGTTCATGGACGACGACATCTGGCTGGAACCGGACGTCGTGTTCCGTTTGAGTTCCTTCGAGCAGCACACCGTCAAGCCGGTCATCGTCGGCGGTCAGATGCTGCGCCTGCTGCACCCGGACCGCCTGCACGTCGGCGCGGAGCGGGCCGACCTGAACCGGCTGGCCGCCGGCATCGTCGCGGACAACTCGTTGACCAACGCGAACATGGTCGAGTTCATCGAGCCGAAGGTGAACCCGCGCGCGAAGCTCGACCCGTACGCCCGCGACCCGCAGTTCCAGCAGGACGTCCGCGTCGAGGGCGGTTACAACGGCTGGTGGGCGTGCCTGATGCCGTCCGAGGTGGCCCGCAACGCCGGTTACCCGATGCCGGCGTTCTTCCAGTGGGACGACATCGAGTACGGCTACCGGGCCCGCGAGCTGGGCTACCCGACGGTGACCCTGCCCGGCGCCGGCGTGTGGCACCTGGACTTCGACTGGAAGGACTGGGACGACTGGCACCGGTACTTCAACATCCGCAACTCGCTCATCACGGCGGCGCTGCACAGTGACTTCGACCACCGCCGGATCAGCACCGGTCTGCTGATGCAGCTGGTCAGGTACCTGGTGTCGATGCAGTACGGCCTGGCGGCGACGCTGATCAAGGCCGTCGAGGACTTCATGGTCGGCCCGGAGATCATGCGCGACGGCGGTGTGCAGGCGGCGGCGGAGATCCGCAAGCTGCGCGCGGAGTATCCGGAGACGGTCCGGCATCCCGCGTCGGACGTGGCTGGCGTCGACTTCGCGGAGGCGCCCCTGGTCGGCGGCAACCGGCGTCCGGTGGTCCCGAAGGTCGTCGTCGGCATGCGCCTGCTCAACCAGCTGGCCGGCCGGGTGAACGGCTCGGCGTCGATCCCGGCGGCCAGTTCGTACTGGTGGAACGTGTCCCGGTACGCCACGGCCGTGGTCACGGACCTGTCCCAGGAAGGCGTCCGGGTCCGCAAGCTGGACCGGGACAACCTGCGCAAACTGGGCAAGAAGGGCATCGCGGAGATCGGCAAGCTGTACCGGCAGGGGCCGCGGGTCGCCCAGGCGTACCGCAAGGCGCTGCCGGAGCTGACCACCCGCGAGAACTGGATGCGCCTGTACAACACGAAGTGACCGACCGGCCGAAGCCGGCCCTCGCCGACGGGCGACGGGTCGGCTTCGGCCTGTGTTGACCTGGCCCGCCGGTTCCGGTATGTCGGAGTCGCGTGCCGCGATGCGGCACCGGTGGCGGGAGGGGGCGGCGTGTCGGAGGACGTGTTCGGTGGGCGGCGGCCGACCAGCCACGAGCGGATGACCGGGCGACCGTGGGACGCCTCGTACCACGACGGGCCGGCGCCGTGGGACGTCGGACCGCAGCCGGCCATCGTGCGCGTGGCCGACGGCGGCGGCCTCACCGGCACCGTGCTGGACGCGGGGTGCGGGAGCGGCGAGAACGCGCTGTACATCGCGTCGCTGGGCCTGCCGGTGCTGGGGTTCGACGTGGCCGAGACCGCGCTGGCGCAGGCTCGCGCGAAGGCCGCCGAACGCGGGCTCGACGCCGAGTTCGTCACGGCCGACGCCCTGCGTCTGGAGCGGTTGGGCCGCCGGTTCGACTCCGTGGTGGACAGTGGGCTGTTCCACACGTTCGACGCCGAGGAGCGCCCGGCCTACACGGCGAGCCTGGCGTCGGTGACCGAGCCCGGCGCCACGGTCCACGTGCTGTGCTTCAGCGACCAGGGACCGGACACCGGGCCGCACCCGGTCAGCCAGGAGGACCTGCGGTCGGCCTTCGGAACCGGCTGGCACGTCGTCGCGATCGAACCGGAACGCGTCCACACCCGATTCCACGGCGAGAACGGCGCACCTGCCTGGTTGGCCACCATCGAACGACGGTAAGAGTTCCCAACACGATAGCGTTAGGACTCTTATTGCGCGCGGAGCGAAATCGCTGGCCGGACGATACGGCACTCCGTAGCGTCCATTCATATGCTGGTGCGCCTGCTTCGTTCGCGTTGGGCAGAATTCACCCGGCCACTCATTCTGCTCGTCATTCTGCAAGCCGCGCAGACGATCGCGACGCTCTACCTCCCCACGGTGAGCGCCACCCTCATCGACACCGGTGTCCTGGCTGACGATCCGGCCCGCATTCTCGGCCTGGGCGCCGTCATGGTGGTGATCACCGCGTTCCAGGTGGCCGCCGTCGTCACCGCCACCGTCATCGGCTCCCGGACGGCGGCGGCGCTGGCCCGCGACATCCGACGCGACGTCTTCGGGCACGTCCGGCGGTTCTCCGGCGCCGAGATGGCCCGCTTCACCACCGCATCACTGATCACCCGCAGCACCAACGACATCCAGCAGCTCCAGTCGACCGTCCTGCTCGTCTGCACCACGATGGTCGCCGCACCGCTCACCGCCGTCGGCGCCATCGTGCTCGCCCTGACCCTCGACGTCCCGCTCGCCGTGACCCTCGTCGCCGTCGCCGTCGTCCTGGCGGCCCAGGCCGTGTTCCTGATCCGCCGGACCACACCGCTGTCCCGCGCGGCGCAAGGACGTCTGGACGACGTCAACCGCGTGCTCGGCGAGCAGATCACCGGCGTGCGCGTGATCCGCGCGTTCGTCAGGGACGCGGACGAGCGGCGCCGGTTCGGGGCCGTCAACGCGGACCTCGCCGACGTCTCGCAACGCGCCGGCCGTCTGACGACCCTGATGTTCCCGTTGCTCAACACGACGGTGAACGTCGCGGGCGTCGCCATCGCCTGGCTGGTGGGCCGCGACGTCGGCACGCTGACCGCGTTCCTGGGCTACCTCGCGCTGATCCTGACGTCCGTGATGATGGCCAACAACGTCCTGTCCGCCCTGCCGCGTGCCGAAGCCTGTGCCGCCCGCGTCCACGAGGTGCTCACCACGGCGCCGACCGTGCGGCCGCCCGCCGTTGCGGTCCGCGCCGCCGGCGACGGCGAGATCCGGGTGCGGCACGCGGCGCACGGCGTCCTGCGTGACGTCTCGTTCACCGCGTGGCCGGGCGAGACCACGGCCGTCGTCGGTCCGGTCGGCAGCGGCAAGACCACGCTGCTGCACCTGATCGCCCGCCTCCTGGACGTGACCGCCGGACAGGTCCTGATCGACGGCGTCGACGTGCGCGACATCGGCAACCTGACCGACATCGTCACGCTCGTCCCGCAGCGTCCCCACCTGTTCGCCGGCACGATCGCCGACAACCTCCGCTACGCCAGACCCGACGCCACCGACGCCGACCTGCGCCGCGCGCTCGCCACGGCCCAACTGGACATCGACCCGGACACGCCGAGCACGCAGCTGTCCGGCGGCCAGCGCCAACGGGTCACCATCGCCCGTGCCGTGCTCCGCCGCCCGCGGATCTACCTCCTCGACGACTGCACATCGGCGCTGGACGAGGACACCGAACGGCGCGTGTGGGCCGCCCTGCGCGCCGAGCCCGCCACGCTGGTCGCCGTCACGCACACCCTCGGCGACGCCGACCAGACCGTCGACCTGAGCGCATGAAGCGGCTGCTCGGGCTGCTGCGGCCGGAACGCACACGCGTGGCCGCGATGGCCCTCCTCGGCCTGGCCAGCATCGTCCTGAGCGTCATCGGACCGGCCGTGCTGGGCCGTGCCACGGATCTGATCCTGGCCGGCGACCGCACCGGTCCGGCCCGCGTCCTGC